>JADZBD010000001.1 GCA_020852255.1 Bacteroidia bacterium
ACTTCGTAGATATTCAGCTTCATGTCTGATGAGATGGGCTGCCCATCGGAAGCGGGATTACAATCCACACTGGGTCCATTGACCCGCGGAGCCGATGCGCTGTCGCCGTCGCCGAATTTTACCATCAATTCGCACTTGTCGGTAAGAACATTGAGTTTCGTGTAGGTGGTTACTCTGATACGATATTTATAACCGCTAATATGAGTATAGGTAATTTCACCTGCCCGGTTATGCGTTGCCAGCAGAAGAGGACTGCAGACAACCATAATCATTAATAAAATACTTAACCGCATTGACTTAAGGAGAATAACCGTTTTGATGAACAACTCCATTTTCTTTCCAAATAACAAACCTGAAACCGGCGCTCAAGTTTAAGGAGGGGACGTGTGGAAAAACTGACGTAAATATACCACATCCGTTGCTCACCGGCAAACCGGCGGGTTCGACTATCTTTGCAGTGTGAAAAAGGACATACGTAAGCTCGAAGACCAGGAAATACTTGACTGGGTAACTACCCATAAGCTACCCGCCTTCCGGGCACGGCAGATTACAGAATGGCTTTGGCAGCGCGCAGCCCGCGATTTTGATTCTATGTCGAACATTCCCAAGGAATTAAGGGAAACATTAAAAGCAGAATTCATCATTAGGCCGGTGGTACTTGCAGAACAGCAGGTTTCCTCGGACCGCACCATCAAGAGTGCATTCCGGCTTTACGACGATAATGTTGTAGAAGGGGTGCTGATTCCCACCACAGAACGAATGACAGCCTGCATTAGTTCGCAGGCCGGTTGTTCTCTCTCCTGCTTATTTTGTGCAACGGGCAGGCTCGAACGGATACGTAACCTGGATGCCGGAGAGATCTTTGATCAGGTAGTGATCATCCGTGATCAGGCCTTAAAAGAATTCGGCATTCCTCTCAGTAACATCGTATACATGGGTATGGGCGAACCACTTCTTAACTACACTGAGGTCGTGCGCAGTATTAGTAAAATCACCTCTCCGGATGGACTGGGCATGAGTCCGCAGCGTATCACAGTTTCCACAGCCGGAATTGCAAAGATGATCCGGCGGCTGGGCGATGATGGTGTGAAATTTAATCTGGCACTCTCACTGCATGCAGCCAACGACAATAAACGCAATCGTATCATGCCTGTAAATGAACAGAATTCTCTGGATGTACTGGCGGAGGCATTAAATTACTTTTACGAAAAAACGGGTACACGCGTCACCTACGAATACATCATTTTCAAAGATTTCAACGATTCTGTTTCAGATGCTGAGGAATTGGCCGCTTATTGCAGGAAGGTTCCTTCCAAAGTGAACATTATTGAATACAATCCGATTGATGGCGGCACTTTACAGCAAACTACTCCGGAGCGCCTGCGAAAATTTGTCTCTGTACTCGAAAATCGGGGGATCATTGCCAATGTGCGCCGAAGCAGGGGAAAAGACATTGATGCCGCCTGCGGTCAGCTGGCGAATAAAAATAAAGCGGTATAAAACAAAAAGTCCCCCACGCATGTGGAGGACTTTTCCCAATCATTCCAACTAACTATCAATGATGGTCATCCATCCTGCCGCCATCGTACTCACCAGGTTCCAGCGGAACAGTTTGCGGAATAAAATCTGTTGATTTCCCCGGTTTGCTGTAATCATAAGCCCAGCGATGAACCTCGGGCAGTTCGCCCTGCCAGTTTCCGTGTACATGACCTACTCCGTTGGTCCACTCCAGGGTATTAGCATCCCAGGGATTTTCTGTAGCTCGCTCACCCCTGAACATGCTGTAAAAGAAATTGTACAGGAAAATCACTTGTGCCAAAGCGCCAACCAGCGCAAAAATAGTTACGAGCACGTTAATATCCACCAGGTTATCGAACATTGGAAATTCGGAGTTGGTATAATAACGGCGGGGTACACCTGCCAGTCCAAGGAAGTGCATTGGAAAGAATACACCATAAGCACAAACAAAGGTGAGCCAGAAGTGGAGGTAACCAAGTTTCTTATTCATCATGCGCAGGAACATTTTCGGGTACCAGTGATAGACACCTGCAAACATTCCCAGAATAGCCGAAAGT
This sequence comes from Bacteroidia bacterium, assembly GCA_020852255.1. Classification (NCBI taxonomy): domain Bacteria; kingdom Pseudomonadati; phylum Bacteroidota; class Bacteroidia; species Bacteroidia bacterium. Next base: position 2,076 of record JADZBD010000001.1, read on the forward strand.
CCCATCACAATATGGAAGTGCGCCACCACAAAATAAGTATCATGAACAGGTATATCCAATGCCGAATCTGCCAGAATGATACCTGTGACTCCTCCCGATACGAATGTAGAGACCAATCCGATGCAAAAGAGCATGGCCGGAGTAAACCGGATGTTCCCCTTCCAAAGCGTTGTAATGTAATTAAACGCCTTCACAGCGGAGGGGATAGCGATCAGGAGTGTTGTAAATACAAACACAGATCCAAGAAATGGATTCATTCCGGTGACATACATATGGTGGCCCCAGACAATGAATGAGAGAAAGCCGATGGCCAGCATGGAACCCACCATTGCCCGGTAGCCGAAGATAGGTTTACGTGCGTTAGTGGAAATAATTTCCGAGGCAATACCCAGGGCGGGTAACAGAACAATATACACCTCGGGGTGGCCAAGGAACCAGAAAAGGTGTTGAAAGAGGATGGGGCTTCCGCCAACATGATCCAGCGCCTGACCGCCAATGTAGATATCCGAAAGATAGAAACTGGTTCCCAGTGTACGGTCGAACATCAGCAGCAGAACACAGCCAACCAGCACCGGGAACGATAGTACGCCCAAAACAGCCGTGATAAGAAATGCCCACATGGTAAGGGGCATCCGTCCCATGGTCATTCCCTTTGTGCGAAGATTCATGATAGTAATAATGTAATTCAATCCTCCCAGCAGAGCCGAAACGACGAAGAGGGTCATAGAAAGCAACCACAGGGTCATTCCCAATCCTGACCCGGAAATTGCCTGAGGCAGGGCAGAAAGCGGCGGATAAATGGTCCATCCGCCGGAAGCAGGTCCTGACTCCACGAACAGAGAGACCAGCATAATTACGGAAGAAACAAAGAAAAACCAGTAGGAAAGCATATTCAGAAATCCGGAAGCCATATCCCTGGCACCAATCTGATATGGAATGAGAAGATTTGAAAACGTTCCGGACAATCCTCCTGTAAGAACGAAGAACACCATAATAGTTCCGTGAATGGTCACTAGGGCGAGATACATATCGGGCGTCATGATTCCATCGGGTGCCCATTTATCTCCCAGCATCCAGTTTACGAAGGCAAATTTTTCGCCGGGCCAGGCCAGCTGCAGGCGAAAAAGTGTAGACATGAGCATTGCGACCACTCCCATGATCACCGCCGTAATAAGGAACTGGCGGGAGATCACTTTGTGATCCATGCTGAATACATATTTAGTTACCCACGTCTCCTCATGGTGATCATGATGATCATGCGCGTGATCATGAAGATGGGCCTGTGCGTGTTCGCCTGACATAGTTCTTTGCTTTGGGTTCAGGATTGATTAGATAAAATCAGGGGTTCTTCTTTGCTGTATCCGGGGAAACAACCGGCAGAGAATCCGCCGGAGCCGGGGTGTTAATTACGGGAACTGGAGCATTGTCTGTTTTGAAAATAACCTTGCTCTTTTTCTCTTCGTACCATTTGCGGAATGCATCCTCCTCCTCCACCACAATGTCCAACTTCATGTTATAATGAGCTGTTCCGCAGATTTTGTTGCAAAGCAGAATATACTGAAACTCCGGATTACCGGTAATCACCCTCATGCTGTCGGTGGTAATGGTGGGAAGAAAATGTACCTGTGTCTGAAGACCGGGTACTGTATTCATTTGCTGACGAAAATGAGGGAAGTATGCTGAGTGTATAACATCCTTTGAACGGAGAGAGAAGAGCACCCGCTTTCCTTTTGGAACGTGGATCTCATTGTACACGATAAAGTCATCTTCAGATGCAGGGTCTGAAGCGTCAATACCGATAGCATTTTTGGTTGAAATCAGGCGGAAATTACTCTTCCCGAGCTTATTGTCGTCACCGGAATAGCGCGCGGTCCATTTAAACTGTTCTGATACCAGTTCAATCAGCACATAGTCCTCTCCGGCTGCCACAGGATCACGTTGGAGTTTGTTCCATGTGCGGAGGCCGAGTACAATGATGATGGCCATTACAATTCCCGGTACCAGCGTCCAGAGTAATTCCAGTTTGTGATTCTCGGGATAGAACAAAGCCACGCGACCCGGCACCGAACGGTACTTCCATGCAAAATAAAAAAGAAGGAAGTTTACCAATACGAATACAATCGTGATGATTAGAAAATTAAAGTTCATCAGCCAGTCAAGTTCCTGCCCTTCTTCGGAGGCTGCCACCGGAAGCAGGAGATCCTTGTAGCTGTAAAACTGCCAAATGCAGAATCCGAAAAAGGCAAGCATAAAGAGCAGAAACATATTGCCGTTCGTGCTGTTGTCCCGATCCGTAACAATCCATGCCGGAGGTCCGCCGCGCAGTTCTGCAGAGAGTTCGAAAATCCGGACAATGCGTGCCAGCACGAGAATCAGGATTGCGCAAGCAAAAAGAATCAGATAACCGGTCATATTATTTCTTTTTTCGAGTAGACCCGCCCAGGCAGGCCAATCTAGGTTAGTAAGATTTATGATCTTCGCTATACTTTGGCATGTCGAATATCATATTTTGCTCAAATATATTTAAATTCTCTCAGGGTCCGCAAAGAATGAGGAAAAAGCCGATAACGAGTTACAATTATGTAACTATCTGATATTCAATAAAAAGGAATGTGCCCTTAAATAAAAGGGTATCCGGTCCGACACAGAATGCCACTATTCTCCCCTTTTGAGGCGCGAGGAGAGCCGGTTAATGTTAAGGCACTGCCGCAGAACGAGGGCAGCGATGGCGGCAATAATTACGATGAGATATATCATTTGGTGAAGGTGAAGGTTCCGTTAATGATCAGGCGTGATGATGAATACTTTCGTCGAGGTAAGGATCGTGCCTGGCGAGCAGAGGAGCCTTGGTAAGAAAATGATGCAGGCGGTTAAGCGTGAATCCGAGGAAGATAAGGAACATACCCAGTTCTATACCTCCCAGATGCCAATGACTGGCAACGGTGGGCGGCATAACAACCACAAACACATCCAGCCAGTGAAAGAAAAAGATGGTGTAGCAAACGATGGTCAGGATTCCGCTATGACGTTTAGCATCACGTGACATCATCAGCAGCATCGGCAGTGCGAAGTTGACGAAGAAAAGAGTCCATTGTATTCCCAGGTAGCCGTTGGTCTGGAAGCGGCTGGTGTAGTACGTTACTTCTTCGGGGATATTAGCATACCAGATGAGCATATACTGACAGAAGAACAGATAGCTCCATAGGAAAGAAACGGCGAACACCCACTTACCCAGATCATGAATATGACTGTCGTTCACATATTCTAGGTATCCATGACGCTTGAGGTGAAGCACCAGCATGAGAATGGTGATCATAGAGGAGATCCAGATTCCGGAGAAGGTATACCAACCCCACATGGTGGAAAACCAGTGAACATCCAATGACATGGTCCAATCCCAGGAGGCCACTGAAGAAGTAAAGCCAAAGAATACGAGGAAGAATGCGCCCCAGGTTATATTTTTAAAGTGATTAGCCGTTCCTCCCTGCAGATCTTCATTGATGGAGTTGGCTACCATTTTTCTCTGGCAGAGGATCCAGATGAGGAAGAACACAACGAATCGTGCCCAGAAAAACACCGGATTAAGGTAGGCTGCTTTATCCGCGATTTTCGCATCAAAATGAGGGCTGGCAGGATCATAAACATCCGGATCCATCCAGTGGTACAAATGGTGAAGGTGAAATTGTCCGGCCAGAAGAACCACCAGCATGAAAATAGCGCCAATGGGCAGGAATTTTGAAACAGCTTCCGTTACCCGTTTAAACACGGAGGCGTAATGCGATTCCGTTGCGTATTTGAGTGCCATAAAAAAAGTGGCTCCCAGTCCGATACCCATAAAGAAAAACGAATTGACTAGCAGATTGGCCCACAAACGGGTGGAGAAATCTGCCGCATGGCCTGCATGCTCTCCTCCTGCGTGTTCTTCTCCGTGACCGCCCATGAAATGCATGACCAGTCCAACAGCAAAAAGAATGATACCCGCTAACATCACAGCGAGAGTAATTTTCTTCGTTTTTGCCGGTACGGTGTAATTCAGCTTAAGTTCCATAACTGCCAGATATTTATAAACGTATGATACTCGAATTATTTTTCTTTCTTCTTTTCCAATGTAGCTCCGCAACGCTGCTGATAAACAGAATCTGCTGACATAGTATTAAAATCAATTCCCTGAAGCGTCTGCACATAACGGATGATCTTCCAGCGCTCTTCCATATTCAGTTGAGCGGCATGAGATCCCATCATATTCTTACCGTGGTGAATAGAGTGCATCATTTTCCCTTCCGATAGATTCTTCAGCGGTCCGGAATAAGAAGGCGGCGGTGAAGGGTATTTCCCGATGTTCACCATGTGGCCGTCGCCCTGTCCGGTAGCGCCATGACAGTGCTGACAAAATTTATCATAAAGCACTTTCCCTGTGCCAATATTTTCCGGAGTTGGATCCACCGGATTCTTAAGCCATCTTCCGGCCAGTTCATACCCCTGGTTATTGTTCTTGTAGGGGTAAGGTTTGAATCCCAGGGCAATGGTGCCTTCTACCGGTTGCCTGTTCGTCATACTGTCAGCAAAGACAGGTGATGAAGAATTGGTTTCATACGACGTAGAGCGATACATGTCCGGCATGAATTCAATTCCCGGGGAATCCGGGTTCTTTTTACCACAGGCGCCCAGCAATAATGCCGGTGCAACGAGGTAGAGGATATACTTGCTTTTTCTCATATTTATAATATCAGGAAACAGTCACTTCTTCAGCTCCGTCGGCCTTCATTTTTGAAACAATCCCGGGTACTTCGGCATCATCTGCGAGCACCTGAATACAGAATTTATCATCCGTAGTGCGGGGATCCGGATTCGTAGGGGTTACACCCGGCAACAACCAGCTGCGAAGAAAATAGGTCAGTGCCATTCCGTGAGCGGCGCAGAGTACGGTACACTCAAACGTGATGGGAATGAAAGCCGGGATATTCTGGAAATAGAACCAGTTGGGCTTACCACCGATGATATTGGGCCAGTCGCCCACCATCATGTACCACATCATCAGGGTTCCGAGCAACATGCCTGTGATCCCGTACAGAAAAGCGCAGGTAGCCAAACGGGTCTTTTTCACTCCCAAAACGGCTTCAATACCGTGAATCGGGAAGGGAGAGAAAACCTCCTTTACCTGAATATTGGAAGATCGAAGGGTACGTGCCGACTTCAACACATGGTCGTCGTCGCCGTAGATCGCATTAATAATTCTTTTATCCATAGTTCGTACTTATCGCTGGTTAATGATGTGAGTGGGAATGATCGGACGAGCTTACCAGCCGTGACTGCTGGCTGGAGCCTTTCAAAATGGTTTTCAACTCTGCCTGTGCGATAACGGGGAAGAACCGTGCAAACAACAGGAAGAATGTGAAGAACATACCGATGGTTCCCACAAAGATGCCCACATCCACAAAAGTGGGGCTGTACATATTCCAGGTGGAAGGAAGGAACGTACGGCAAAGGGTGGGAACAATGATTACGAATCGCTCGAACCACATTCCAATGTTCACAACAATCGAAAGTATCATGGTAGCATACAAACTTGTACGGATCTTTTTGAACCAGAAGAGCTGCGGTGAGATCACGTTACAGGTCATCATACACCAATAGGCGATTGCGTAGGGTCCGGTAGCCCGGTTGAGGAAGCAATACTGCTCGTACTCAACCCCGCTGTACCATGACATAAATAATTCGGAGAGGTAAGCAACTCCAACGATTGAACCGGTAACAATGATTACAATGTTCATGTATTCAATGTGCTTCATGGTAATGTAATGCTCCAGCTTGAATATTTTCCTCATCATTAGCAGCAGGGTAAGTACCATTGCAAAACCGGAAAAAACGGCGCCGGAAACGAAATAGGGAGGGAAGATAGTGGTATGCCATCCCGGAAGAATGGACGTAGCAAAGTCCATGGATACAATAGAGTGAACCGAGAACACCAGCGGTGTGGAAAGACCGGCCAGTACCAGCGAAACTTCTTCAAAACGATTCCAGTCCATCACTCTTCCACTCCATCCGAAACTGAGGATCTTATAGAACTTTTTCCAACCCGGTGACTGCATGCGGTCGCGGATCATGGCAAAATCGGGAATAAGACCAATGTACCAGAACACCAGCGAAACGGAGAAGTAAGTGGATACCGCGAATACGTCCCATAGCAGCGGAGAGTTGAAATTGGGCCAGGAAGAACCGAACTGGTTCGGAAAGGGAAAGAGCCAGTAGTCAAGCCAGGGACGACCGGTATGCAGCAATACGAAAATTGCGGCACAGCAAACAGCAAAGATGGTCATCGCTTCGGCGGAACGGTTGATCGCCATCCGCCATTTCTGACGGAACAAAAGCAATACCGCGGAGATCAGCGTTCCGGCATGACCGATACCGATCCACCAAACGAAGTTGGTGATATCCCAGGCCCAGTCAACTCCGTTGTTGGATCCCCAGGTTCCAATCCCGACCCCAATGGTATAGGCCAAACAGCCTATTCCCCAGAGGAACATGACGGCGGCGATGGAAAACACCACATACCATGATCTGGGAATCGTTCCCTCAATGGGTTTGATGATCTCGTCACTGATCCTTTTATAGGTAACATTATCACCAAGGATCAGGGGCGTTCGGATGGCAGATTCTTTTTGCATAGTATTAGCTCAAAAAATTATATCAAATCTTAACTTCTCCTTCGTCGTTTCTTACTTTGGTAAGATAGAAAACGGTGGGCTGCACACCAACGTCGTCCAACACTTTATAGGTGCGCTCATCCGCATGTAGCTTGGCAACCGCCGACTCAGGGTTATTGAGGTCGCCGAATGTGATGGCATCGGTGGGACAGCTCTGCGAGCAGGCAGTCTGGATTTCTCCGTCGATCACCGGTCGGCCATTTGCTTTGGCGTTGAGTTTACCTTCCTGGATTCGCTGAACACACATAGAACATTTCTCCATTACTCCGCGTGTACGAACCACAACATCGGGGTTGAGTACCATTCTTCCCAGCTCATTTCCTCCGTTCTCACCGAAGGTCGGGTTGATTTCGCGGAAGCGCTCCAGTCCGGTATAATTGTACCAGTTAAACCGTCGTACTTTATACGGACAGTTGTTCGCACAATACCTGGTACCAACACAGCGGTTGTAAGTCATCATATTGAGGCCTTCCATACTGTGCGAAGTAGCCAGCACCGGGCACACTGTTTCGCAGGGAGCATTGTCGCAATGCTGACACATCATGGGTTGGAACACCACCTTTGGATTTTCCATATGCGGATATTCCATCTGCAGATACATATCAATTTTCCCAAGGCCCTCTTCTTTCGCTTTTGGCTTGCTCATGGGTGAACTGAAATACCGGTCGATCCGCATCCAGTGCAGGTCACGGGCATTTGAAACCTGATCCTTTCCGACCACGGGGATATTATTTTCAGCATGACAGGAGATCACACAGGATCCGCAACCTGTACAGGCATTCAGATCAATAGCCATAGACCAGAAACTGCCGGGGCGATGGTGTTCCTGCCACAGGGTCACCTCATCCGGTGACTTTTTCTCATGGCCTCCATCCTTAGTGATGACAGGAATAACCGTAGGAGCATTCCAGGATTCCTTGGGCTGTCCGGCATACGTCTGGAGATCGGTTTCATTTACGATTTTTCTTCCCATCATAGTATGCTGCTGCTGCGTACAGGCATAATGGTAGCTGCCTGTTGATTCGCTAACAGTGGCACCTGCGCCGGTGTATTGCACCGTTCCGTTCACCATCTGCACCATGGGATAGGCATTCTTTCCGTCCACGTGTTTGTGGATCACGGCGTCGTCTTTTCCATATCCGAGGGCAATACCAATTGTTCCACGCGCCTGACCAGGTTGAGGAAATACAGGAATTCCGGTCAGGTTCACACCGGCGAAGCTTACACTCACCAGATCGCCTTTCATATCCTGACGTTCAAGGGTACTGTATTTTCCCTCCATGTCGAGGGGATTCATTGTAACATAATTCGCCCAGGTAACTTTAGAAACAGGATCAGGGAATTCAAGCAACCAGGGGTTGCCGGAAGTAGATCCACCATCGCCGATGGCGGTTTTCTCATACAGCACTACTTCAAAGTCGCCGCCTTTTACTGCGGCTAAAGCGGCCGCAGCGGCACCAAGATCAGCCCCACTGGGAGCGGGCGCATCCTTTTTGTCTTCCTTCTTATCCTCCTTTTTCACCTCCTCAGAGACCGGCGCCGGCATCACAGGCGCGTTCATATTGACTGTTGTGGTATCACCTCCGGAAACTGCAGTTACTGATGTTTCGGTTTCTGCCGGCACATCCTCTTCACCTCCTGCTTTTTTAACTTCCGTATACGCAACGCCATCGTGCAGAGAATCATTCCAGAACCTCGTGAAGTCTGCTCCGTATTTAGACTGACAAGGGAAAACCACGTACATCCAGTACTTTTTCAGATAGGCGAGATACGTTCCCTCTATACCGCTCCATTTCATGAGTGATTCCTGTGCCTGCCTTGTGCGGAAGAGCGGGCTGATCGCAGGCTGTCCAAGGCTGAAGTGCAGATCTTTGGGCTTTGCATCATTCCAGGATTCAAGGTAGTGATGATCCGGTGCTACATAATTACATGACTTTGCTGTGGCATCTGCAAGACCCGACAATGAAACTCTGAAATCTGCTTTTGCAAGAGCGGCGGCAAAGCCCAATCCGTTACCGGTATTATAAACCGGGTTGCAATTGTAGAGAATGACAACTCCTACTTTTCCGGCATTCATCTCTTCCACCAGCGCACTAAGCTTTTCATCATCTCCCTGGCGGTAGTAGCTGGAGATTTCAGTATTTATAGTAGTTCCGTATGATCCGAGGTGTTTATTGATTTCATTCACCATTACCTGGGCATTCACATCGTTGAGACCACAAACCACGAGGGCTTTCCCTTTATTGGCGTTAAGCCACTCCGCTGTTTTTTTAATCGCGGCCTCATCCGCCTTAGCATTCCCTACGCTTAAGCCTCCGCCTGTAAGCGCATTGTATAACTGCACAATGGCATTCCCCATTTGGGAAGGCTTGAGAGGAAACCGGTAATCCGCATTGGATCCGGTAACCGATAGTGTGGTTTCAAAATGAACGTGTCTGGACATCTCTTTATTCTCCTTGCTCACTTTCCGGTTACGGGAATATTGCTTGGAGAATTCCACAGGTGATATCCAGTTCGCAAGGAAATCTGCGCCGAAGGAAACAATCACCTTGGCCTTCGAGAAATCATAAGAAGGAATATTCTTGCTACCATGCGTCATCTCATGCGCTTTTGCCATGGCATAAGAAGATACCGCATCGTACATCACATGCCTGGTAGTAGGAAACTTCCGCGCATAGCTGCGAATAAGAGAATGGGTAGTCGGACTCAGAATCGTAGAGGACACAATGGCAATGGTCTTACCTGCGCTTCCTGCTTTTTTCAATGCATCGGTCACCGCATTATCAAGGGCATCCCAGCTGACATCTGTCAATGCGCCTCCATTGACCTGCTTCGGGCTTTTCAGTCTGTTGGAATCATACAATGAGAGAACCGATCCCTGCACGCGGGCATTCACTCCTCCCTGAGTAATCTTACTGCGCTTGTTACCTTCCACTTTGATCGGACGGCCTTCGCGCGTTTTCACAATCACGCTGCAGTAGTCGTACCCGTCAGCGTAAGTGGAAGAGTACCAGTTGGCCACCCCCGGTGTAATTTCCTCCGGGTTCACCACATACGGGATGGTTTTCATCACGGGAGCCTCACAGGAGGCAAGGGCAGCTGCGCCGATTCCGAAACCGAGGAATTTGAGAAAGTCCCTGCGGTTGGTAGAGGTGAGATCCGCAGTTGATTCCTGACCAAAAAGATCGGCCGGCAACTGTTCTGCGAACTCATGCTCTTTTTTCTCAGTGAACTCAGGAGTGTCCTTCAGTTCATCAAGGCTCTTCCAGTATTTTATGTTATTACCCATAATCAGTGCTATATGATTCTAAAAAAAGTTTCGATCAGTAGTGACATTTTGCACATTCCAGTCCGCCCATTTTGTCCACCGTGATAGGTTGTCCCTTGTACAACTCTGTCAGGTTCTTGTGGAGACTTTCGTAATAAGGGTTGTCCGCAAGTCCGGGGATGGCAGTAGTGCGGTGACAATCCACACACCATGCCATCGTGAGGGGCTGAACCTGTTTGGCAACATCCATTTTAGTGAGGTCTCCATGACAGGTTTTACATTCCTGTTTACCTGCCACTACGTGCTGTTTGTGTGAAAAGAATACAAAGTCAGGAAGAGCGTGCACCCGATTCCATTTGATAGGGGCGGCCGGCTTGTCGTAGGACATGGTTTGTGGATTCCAACCGGTGGCGGCATAGATCTTGGCGATTTCGTCCGTACCTGTTCGTGTTCCTGTGCTCACCGCTTTGTGGCAATTCATACAAACACCGGCAGAGGGCACACCGGCCACTTTAGATTTACTCACGCCGCTATGACAGTACTCACAGTTGATCTGGTTTTGTCCGGCATGCACTGCATGAGAGAATGCAATCGGCTGGGAAGGCTTGTATCCGGTAAAGACGCCGATATCCTTCATAGCATACCATCCCCAGTGTGATCCCATAAATAAAAGCACCAGTATGATCAGAGCCACATTGCGCTTATTCTGTTCCAGCCATTCCTTTACAGTGTACTCTTTTTCCGGTTGCAGTCCTTTGCGGATATTCACCGCATTTTGAAGATTGCGCCGGACTGCGCTCAGGACGGTTGCGAGAACCAGCAGACCCAAAATCACCAGCAGAAGTGTTAGTACGGAAGGCCCGTCGTCCACAGGATCCGGGGCAACAGCCCACTGATCACCACCCGCTCCGGCTGCACCACCGCCATCTACAACAGGGTTTTTAAGAAAAGTGATCACCGCATCGATTTCCTCATTGGAGAGGATGCTTTCGAAGGCCGTCATCGCGGACTTGTTGTTTTCATTGAAAACCTTTACCGCATACGCATCCCCTGCAGACACCATTGCTGATGAATTCTTGATCCAGTTCTTCAGCCAGTCGCCCTGCGGGATACGATCCATCACTCCCTTCATTCCGGGACCGGCCAGTTTCTGATCGGTGAGCGAGTGACATGAGGCGCAATTCTGCTTGAAGATCTTCGCCCCGTCTGCTGCTGCCAGCCGCAGGGAGGAAAATAAGATCAAAAAAAGAAGGCAGTGAATCGCGTTAATTCGGTGTGTTCCGGGAAAAATCCGAGTAACCATATGATTGATTTGGAGTTAAATCTGAATGAATTCCAACGCGCGACAAATTTATGAGAAAGCTAATTCCAGTGTCTTTTTTTGGAAAAAAATTGTCACCAAATTGTCAATTTAAAATAATTCTAAATAAGATCATAGATTACTGATATTCAAACATTTTCAAACCTACAAGGAGAGAGAATATCCGGGGCAGTTCCCACAGCAAGGATTGGAATGTTACCTGCCACCAAAGACCTGGCGGCGGGTATGGTTTTTGGTTAAACCACCTGAATGCCGTAAAACGGTGTCAATCCGGTATCATAAAACAGAAAAATCATCGTTTTCATTGAAAAAACGACGATATTTTGATCAAAATGAAATAAAAACGATCATTTTTTGCGAATTTTCGTCCCGAATTGAAAATTTCACTTCTTGTCCGGTTGATATATATTTCTAATAATCAATAACATACATTTTCTGTAAAAACTTTATCTTCGTCACGTGATCCGATTTTCAGTTCTGCTCGTCATCGCCGTGTGTTTCGGTTTCAGGGAGGCTTCCTACTCCGACACCCGAACTACGGAGCAAAAGATCCGGAAACTTTCCGAGAAATATGTTGAATCGCAGAATGGCAAGATAAAGGGGTACCGCGTGCAAATCCACTTTGGAGCGGAAAAGGCCAAGGCCATGCAAATCAAATCCAGATTTCTTTCCAGGTATCCCGAAGTGCGCGCCTATGATCCATTCGATGCGCCGTACTTCAAGATCAGGGTTGGCGATTTTCGTACCAAACTGGAAGCCTACAAATTCATGAAAGAGCTGATCGGAGAATTTCCTGGATCCTTTATTGTTGCGGATGACATTGAATTGCCGCCCCTCTGATTATTTTTTTCTGTAAAACTTCAGCCAGCCGTTCGCCAGAACAGTACACAGGATGAGTAGTGCGCCGAAGTAGAACTGCATACTCATCTGTTCGCTTTTCCCAAAAATAAAATAGGCTAGAATAATGGCATACACACTTTCCAGGTTCACCGTAAGGTTGACCGTGTAAGGGCTCACTTCTTTCATTACCTCCACGGAAGCGATGAACGTAAAAGCAGTGCAGATCAGACTCAGAACGAGCAGCCATCCGAGATCCACCGGATTCATTGCAAAGGTTTCTGAATGGATGTCTCCCGTGAAAAAACCATACATCAGCAACGAAGCCAGTCCGCCGGTCATTTCAACCAGTGTCAGCACTCCGGGGTCGTTGCCTTTTCGCACCATCCTTCCATTAAGAACAGAAAAAAGGGAAGAACCCAGGGCAGCCAGCACGCCCATCAACACACCGAGTGCGTATCCGCTTTCTGCCTGAGTTATCATGGCGATGGCACCAATCACTACCGCTCCGAAAACGATCTCCCACCGATCAATCTTTCTTCTGTAAAACAGCGGTTCAATGAAGGCGGTGAACAACGCCCCGCAGGAGAAGGCCGCCATGGTAACCGACACATTAGAAACCTTTATTGCGCCGTAAAAGAAGATCCAATGCGAAGAAACCAGAATTCCTATGCCCAGCATCTGAAGCAGTGAATTAAGGGAAACACGGGTTCCGCCTTTCCGGATCAAAAGATAGACTGCCACGGCGGGTGCGGACAACATCAATCGCCAGGTGACCAGTTTATATTCATCGAAAGAGATCAGTTTTCCCAGGATGGGTGTGAATCCCCAGAGAATCACAATAAAGTGTAATAACAGATAATATCGCTGCGTCCGGGGACCTGCCATAAAGCGACAAAGTTGGTAGTTATTTCCGTAATTTGCATTCCCGATGAAAAAACCCAGCTTTGACGATATCTATATGGACCTGGCGGAGAACCTGGCGCGGCGCTCCCATTGTGTAAAGGCGCAGGTGGGTGCAGTACTGACCAAGGATACGCGCATTGTGTCACTGGGATACAATGGACCACCTGCAGGCACACATAATTGTGACGAGGAGTGGCCGGAAACCGGTTGCCCGCGCGACAGCAAGGGAAGCTGTTCCCTGGCACTGCATGCAGAACAGAATGCCATTCTGTACGCTGCGAAGAATAATGTTTCACTGGAGGGTGCCACGCTGTACATTACCCTGTCTCCGTGCATCGCCTGCGCAAGAGTGATCTTTTCAACCGGAATCAAGAAAGTATTTTACCGCGATTCCTACGCCGAGTACAAGAAAATTCCATCCGACGAAGGTGTGGATTTTCTGATCAAGTTCGGAGTGGAGGTGCACCGTTACCGCGCAAAAACCGAACCCGCCATCTGATATGAAACCGCGGCAGAATAAACTATTTCTGGTCTTACTGCCCGTACTCTTCGGAGTGCTGGTAAGCGTTGGGATTCTTATTGGAATGCAGCTGGCTAAAACAGGAGAAGGTGACAGCAGTCTGTTCCAGCATTATGTAGATCCTTCCGACAAGGTGAATCAGGTGCTTAAATACGTGGAACGCGAGTATGTAGATTCCGTTAACAAGGATGAGCTGGTGGAGCAAACCATCGAAGAGATGCTTCACAATCTTGATCCTCACAGCCATTATATCCCCGCCAGTGAATTTGAAGAGGTTGCCCAGCAGATGGAAGGTAATTTTGAAGGGATAGGAATTGAATTCAATGTAGTAAGAGATACCATCCGGGTGGTGTCGGTGATTGCGGGCGGACCTTCGCAGAAGGTAGGACTTCAGGCCGGGGATCAGATTCTGAAGGTGAACGGAGAGAATGTAGCGGGGGTCAAGATTAAGAACAAGGATATTACCGGGAAGCTGCGCGGAAAGAAAGGCACCAAAGTCAACATCACGGTGAAGCGGTTCAATCGGGCTAAACTGCTGGAATTCTCCATCACACGCGATGAAATTCCGCTGTACAGTATTGACGTTTCCTATATGGTTAAGAAAGACATTGGCTATATCAAGCTAAACCGTTTTGCAGAAACCTCCTATGAAGAGTTCATGCAGGCGGCGGAAAAGCTTCTTGGACAGGGAATGAAGAAACTCATTTTTGATCTGCGCGATAACGGCGGCGGCCTGCTGGACGTTGCCATCCGCATATGCGATGAATTTCTTGCCGACAAACAGGTAATTGTTTATACGATGGGGCGGAACCGGAAAAAAGATTTCAAATACGCCACCAACGAAGGAAAGCTTACAGAAACGGAGGTGGTGATTCTCATTGATGAAAATTCTGCCTCTGCCTCCGAGATTGTGGCAGGGGCCATCCAGGATAATGACCGCGGAATTATTGTAGGCAGAAGAAGTTTCGGGAAGGGATTGGTTCAGCGGCAAACAGAACTTTCGGACGGCTCCGCTTTACGTTTGACCACCGCACGTTATTATACACCCACCGGACGCTGTATTCAAAAACCATATGACGATGATTATGATGCCTACCGCCAGGAAGAGTCGGACCGCTTTCTCAACGGTGAACTTCTTAACGCCGACAGTATCCGTTTTCCTGACTCCCTGAAATTTAAAACCCCAAAGGGGAAGGTGGTTTACGGCGGCGGCGGAATCATGCCGGACCTGTTTGTCCCGATAGACACTTTAACCCGGACTGATTACCTGAATGAACTTTTCTTCAAAGGGCTGATCAATCAGTTTTCATTTGACCATACCGATAAATACCGCGAACAACTGGAGCGGGACGGCATTGAGAAGTTTAAAATTGAATTCAGGGTAAGTGAAGAGCTGCTGGAAGAACTGGCGGATTTTGCATCAAAAAACGATCTGAAAAAAGACGCCGGGCAATTAAAGCGGTCGGCTCCCCTGATCAGGATCTACCTGAAAGCATCTATTGCACGGAACATCTGGGGTGCCGATGGATTCTACCCTGTTTACAACACCTACGACTGGGTCTTTCTGCGGGCCTTAAAGCTGCTGGACGCAACGGAGAGGTAAAAAAAAATCTCCCGTCTGCCTGGCAAACGGGAGACCTTCATTAGCGGAGAATTACTTCGCAGTTGTGTCAGGAGCTACTGTAGTAGTGTCAATTGACTGCTCAGCATTCTTGAACAGGGAGTCAACACTCTTGGTGGCATCCAGCATCTGCTTCTCCAGTTCCTTCAGTTCCTCTTCGCTGGGTCCGCAAGAAACCAGGGAAACAGCTGAAAGAAGGGTTAGAGCAAAAATCACCTTTTTCATGATTGGGTTTGTTTTTGGTTCCGGCAAAGGTAAGTAAATTCCCTGAAACGCATCAAATTCACTAATTTTGAATGAAAGAACCCTAAAAAAACCCTGAATTATGGCCTTTGAACTACCAAAATTACCGTATGCGCCCAATGCCCTTGAGCCGCACATTGATGCAAAAACCATGGAGATTCACCATGGTAAGCACCATCAGGCATATGTTACCAACCTGAACAATGCCATTGCCGGTACGGACACAGAAAAGCTGAGTATTGAAGACATCTGCCGGAATATTTCGAAACACCCTATGGCGGTTAGAAACAACGGCGGAGGACACTATAACCACAGCTTATTCTGGACGATGATGAAGCCGGGAGGCGGGGGCAAGCCCGTTGGCGCCCTGGCGGACGCCATTGCGTCTCATTTCGAGTCATTCGACGCATTTAAGACCCAGTTTGCCAATGCGGGTGCCACCCGTTTCGGTTCCGGCTGGGCCTGGCTGATTGTGGCCGATAACAAACTAAAGGTGTGTTCTACCCCCAACCAGGACAATCCGCTAATGGATATTGCCGAGGTAAAGGGTACGCCGGTTCTCGGGCTGGACGTTTGGGAACACGCCTACTACCTGAATTACCAGAACCGCCGGCCGGATTATATCGGTGCGTTCTGGAACATTGTGAATTGGGAAGAGGCAGCCCGCCGATTTTCTGAAGCCATGAAATAATCCGTATGAAGAAAAAACACCTGTTCCTTCTGCTCTTTCTGCCGTTCCTCGCTATGGGTCAGCGGATGAAGCGGGAACAGGTGTTTACTTTCGCCACTTCCCAAAGTATGACCGAGCTTTTCGGGACCGTGATTGAGGAACTGGTGAATACGGTGAGTTACAAGGATGCTAAAATGTCCGCAGGACTGGTGCTTCAATACGACCATTGTTTGCGAAACCGTGTATCGCTGGGCTTCGGCATCAGTCATCAGGCACTCCGTCTGACATACACTGATACCACATTTTATCCCAACGGCACCTATATAGCACAGGAATACGAAGACAAAGTCACACGCAATAATTTCGGATTGCGTGCGCTCTACCACCTGACGCCCGGATTTAAGGACGTAGATTCTTATTTCGGTTTACGGTTCAGTTTTACCTCCTGGGGGCAGGAATCCAGCAATCCCAACATCACTTCTGGAAACTGGAATTTCCAGGATCTGTTTAAGAGTAACCGGATGAAATACCAGGCCTTATTCGGATTCAGGTATTATCCCTGGAAGCGTTTTGGCTTCGGAACCGAGTTTGCGGTAGGCCCTCCCTACTTCCTGATGGTGGGAATGCAATGGAAATGGGGCAAGGTTCGTCCCAACACAGTGAATGAAGACCCGCATTTTATCCCCAAGGGCGGCAAATCACCGGAACCTGACTACAACGAACCGAAATAAATGAGGAAGCCGGTTCTGCTTGGGTTACTTTGTCTGCTCTGCTTCCCGATTTTTTCTGAATCCCTAAACCGGGCTGACAGTTCAGACAGTGAAGCGCAGGCCTGCACGCTAACGGAGCCGATGGCCGACTCCGTAAAATTTTACCGCCGTCAAAAACTGAAAGCAGCTCTTCTGGCCTTTCCGCTGATTGGCATTACAGGAGCCCACCGGGTTTTCCTTGGTACAGAGCCGTATATGCCGCTCGTCTATCTGGCTACGGTGGGTGGATTCGGGATTTTACCCCTGGTAGATTTTGTGGTGATTCTTGCCACACCGCCCCGGGAACTGAACCGGTTCCGCAACAGCGAAAAGGTTTTCATGTGGGCACACTGAGCGAATGATCCTGTCAGGAACGGTATAACACCCGGATCATTTTCGCATCCAGATCATAAATATCCGGGTACAGCACCAAACGGTTCCAATCCAGCACCTCTGTTGTGAAATACCGGATATAAATATTTACCGGCTTTTTTAGTTTCACGATTCGCTGTTCTGACCTTCCGAACCAGGCATGCAATGTATCCTTCGGAATTTTCACCGAATCATCGCGCACCAGAAATTCTGCAAAAGCCAGGTATTCCTCCAGGCGCATACAGCCATGACTCAATGCGCGTACGTTGCGCTTAAATAATTTCCGCGAATTAGTATCATGCAGATAAACCCCCTGTTTATTGTTGAAGAAGAATTTCACCAGCCCCAGCGAATTCTCCTCTCCTTCCAGCTGTCGGAATTTATAAGGCAGGGTTTTCTCCCCGTATTTCTTCCAGTTGATACGCCGGTAATCCTCCACTACTCTGCCATTCCAGTCAATTACCTGAAAATTGTGTTTCCGCAGGTAAGCCGTGTCCCACTTAATACGGGGAAGTATTTCCTTCGATGCGATACTGTAAGGGACATTCCAGTAAGGGTAGATGGTAAAATACTGAATGGTGCTTTTGAGCCGGTGCGGAGAGGGATGTTTCGGATCCCCGCAGATGATACGAGACTCCACCACCACGGTGTCTTTTTCCGAAAGAATGAATTTATACCCCGGCAGATTCACCCATACGAATGCTTTCTCTTCCCGGAAAGTTTTTTTCCTCTCCCACCGCCAGCGCTCCAGATTCATTTCTATCTGGCGGATGCGGTCTTCAACACTTAGGGCAAGAATTTTAATCATTTCCTTACCTACTTTGCCATCTTCGGTAAGCAAATTGGCTTTCTGGAATTTCAGCAATGCCCGGGCGAGGAGTAAGCTGTCGTTGCCCTTCTTAGAAGAATCCAGAAAACCCTCCATGATCATTCTTTCTCTGACGGCTTTGATGTACATCGCTGTGTCTTTAGCGATATCCGGCATAGTCACCCACTTTACTCCTTTCATTTTCCTCTTGTATTCTCTGTATGCGGCTTTCAGGTCGATGTACTGGTAAAACTTCGGCTCATAACTCATGAGGGTGCGGCTGAAACGTAATTCTTCCAGGCAACGGTTAAAATCACTGACCAGGGCACTATCTATCGGCGCCTTCTTCCATACGGGGCTCAGACTATCCGGATCCAGCCGGCCATGACACAGGTGATGCGCCATTTGAAAAAAAGCATCCGTGAGCATGATTTCCACATCCGCAATCCTGATCACATCAAAGGAGGCATCGGAACGCCGGTGCGACGATTTCATCAGCGAATCTACCAGCGGCCAGTGATAGTGGGCGGGAATGAGGCCAAACTCCCTGGCATCGCGGAGCACGCGGGCAAGAGAAAAGTATTTCCGGTTGTACTGGCCGTAAGAAGAAAAGACCGGTTCAAAATTTCTGGCTCTGTAAAACTCCGACACCAGCTGTGTTGCAAAAACGGTATCTCCGCGTAAAACGAGAGGGTGGGATGTATCGGGAGCAGAAAGGCGATCCTTCATCACCTTTACGACCTCGTCATGAATCTCTGCAGGTGAACGCACAATAAGCTTCTCCGGAGCCGGCGGCACTTTACAGGAGTTCAGGAAGGCAAGAACCAGGATGAAGGCGAGGATCCTCATTCCCTGCAAAGTTATCAAACTGGAATAATTTAAAACCTTTACCCCGCAGCAATTATCATTATTTTCGCAGTCCGTATGACAGAAAAACGATGGAATGAACTGAGTGTGACGGATCAGGCCCTGGTGGAAGAATTGTCGTCTGCCCTGCATATATCCCCCCTGATTGCGCGGCTCCTGGTGCTCAGAAACATACGCAACACGGCCCAGGCTGAACTTTTCTTTCATCCCTCTCTCGATCACCTGCATGATCCGTTTTTAATGAAGGACATGGAGCAAGCGGTGCGGCGGGTGGAAAGCGCTGTAGAAAAGGAAGAAAAGATCATGGTCTACGGTGATTATGACGTAGACGGAACTACTGCCGTTGCGCTTATATATACTTTTCTTAAAACATTTTACCCTGAGGTAATCTTTTATATTCCGGACCGATACGGAGAAGGGTACGGCATTTCCTTCAGGGGTATTGATGTGGCGAAGGAGAGCGGAGTGACGCTGATCATTGCCCTCGACTGTGGGATTAAATCGGTTGATAAGATTGCCTACGCTTCGGAAATGGGTATCGACTTTATCATTTGTGATCATCACTTGCCGGGAGAATCCATTCCGGCAGCGGTCGCTGTGCTCGATCCCAAACAACCCGGGTGCAGGTACCCGTATAAAGAACTTTCCGGTTGTGGTATAGGTTTCAAGCTTGCCTGTGCCATTGCCCGGCACCGTAACATTCCGCCGGAGGATCTGGAAGAGTATCTTGACCTGGTAGTGGTGAGCATCGCGGCCGATATTGTTCCCATAACGGGAGAAAACAGGGTACTCGCCCATTTCGGGCTCAAACAAATCAACGCCGCACCCCGGGTTGGCTTCCGGGTGCTGAAAGAAATGGCGGGGCTTAAACGTCCGTTCAGCATCAACGATATTGTTTTTGTTATTGCACCACGCATTAACGCAGCCGGCAGAATAGATTCCGGCAATCGTGCCGTTGAACTTCTTCTGACCAGCGATCCGGTAAAGGCCCGGGAAGTAGCAGAGATCATCAACCGCAATAACATTACAAGAAGAGAACATGATTCAGATACCACCCAACAGGCCCTGGCCATTTTAAAATCAGATCCTGAGCATCAAAACAAAAAAACAACCGTGGTACACGGAAAAGGATGGCACAAGGGTGTTGTGGGCATTGTAGCCAGCCGGCTTACCGATACCTACTACCGCCCCACCATTGTATTGACCGAACATGAAGGATTGCTCACCGGATCTGCACGATCCGTGAAAGGATTTGATGTACACGCGGCCATTGACCGTTGCGGACATTTGCTTGAGCAGTACGGAGGTCATATGGCTGCTGCAGGACTTTCCCTGCAACCCGGAAAACTGAACGCATTTCGGGAGGCATTCGAAGAGGCTGTTGCTTCTACCATTCTTCCGCACCAGCTTGTTCCTGAACTGGACGTGGATGCTGCAATCTCCCTGCAGGAAATCAATGAAGATCTCTTCCGTTTGCTTCAGCAATTTCAGCCATTCGGGCCGGGTAACTT
Source organism: Bacteroidia bacterium (assembly GCA_020852255.1). Taxonomy (NCBI): domain Bacteria; kingdom Pseudomonadati; phylum Bacteroidota; class Bacteroidia; species Bacteroidia bacterium. Next base: position 22,473 of record JADZBD010000001.1, read on the forward strand.
ATCTCCCGTTTTTATGAGCTCCGGAGTGGCTGACACCGGATTTGGTAAAGTAGTGGGTACGAATCATCTCAGGCTTACGCTTCACCATCCACACGCTCCCTCTTCCCGGTTTGGAAGCATAGGATTCGGGATGGGAGAAAAGATCCGCATTGCCGCCAACCGGAAACTGTTTGATGTGCTATATTGCATCGAAGAAAACGAATACAACGGAAATGTAAGCCTGCAGCTGAATCTGAAGGATATCAGGTGAACTGCAATCAGGTACGATTTTTGATGTATTTTCAGGTCCAGTTCCAACACTATGAAAGTTCTTGTTCCACTTCTCCTTCTTGGCCACTTTCTCTTTTCCCAGTCCGATACGGCTTATTATCCAAACGGTACCATTCAATCAATCACCGTTCTGAAAGGGAAGCAAAAGCAGATAAGTCTTTTTTACCAGAATGGACAGATTCAATCGAAAGAAGTAAAAGAAGGCGAACAGCGCGACGGAGAATATCTCCTTTGGTACCAGAACGGGAAAAAACAGGAGGAATCAAATTATAAAGATGGAAAGCTGCTCGCACAGAAACGATGGTACCAGAACGGATTTCTTCAGAGTGAGAACAACTATAAATTAAGCTCAGAGATCAAGTCAGGGTATATCATTCATGGTGTTTATCTCCGAAATTATGAGAACGGCACTCCTCAGACCAAAGGTCAGTACAAAGACGGGGAAAAAGAAGGAACGTGGGAGGAGTACTACCAGGGCGGAAACAAGAAACACATCACGGTTTATAAAGATGGTTACCGTGTAAGCGCCCAATACTGGAATCAGAACGGGAACAAGACCGGAGATTACCACTACACGGTCATCCTGGAAAAGGATAAGAAAAAGGAAGTTCTGGACGGGAAACAAATGACCTGGTTTGATAACGGGGTCTTACGTGAAGAATCCAACTACAAACTCGGAAAGAAGAACGGGGTACAAAAGGAATTCTTTAACAATGGAAATCCGGCCAAACATTCAGAACTCAAAGATGACCGCGCACATGGTTTGCAAAAAAGGTGGAATCAGGACGGGCTGCTGATCAGTGAAACCACCTCCTATCAGCGCTTTGATTCCCTTAAAAAATACTACGTTACCTGGCATGAAGGAGTGTTCGTTGAGAACTTTGAGAACGGCAACAAAAAAACGCGCGGAAATTATAAGACAGGGGAAAAAGAAGGACGGTGGGATTACTGGGATGAGAAAGGACAACAAACGGGAAAGGAATATTATCAGTCCGGGCTCAAATCCGGACTTCAGGAATACTGGCATAAAAACGGGAAACCGTATTACAAATCTAATTTTGTACTGATCAAAAAAGACGGAAAAGACACCTCCGTTGCCGACGGACCGTATAAGCGTTTTTCTGAAAATGGTAATCTGGCGGAAGAGGGTATACAAAAACTCGGGAAAAAAGAAGGGATATGGAAACACTATTTTCCGGACGGGCGCCTGGCCGAAGAAACGAATTTTGCTGATGGTTTGCGCTCAGGTAAATCCGTACGGTGGAGACTCAACGGCGAATTGGAATACGAACAATCCTATACTGTGATACTCAAAGGTGAAAAGTATGAAACGGTGTTACACGGTCCCCGGCGCTCGTACAGCCAGGAAGGAAAACTTGAACGCCTGGACCACTACAATAAGGGAAAAGTTTACGACCAATCCACGGAATATTACGAAGACGGCAGCACGAAATCACAAATCTTTTATTTCAATTACAATGATAATAACAACAATGGTTATTCTCTGGTGTGCCAGTACTACAGGAACGGCAAATGTGAAAGCATCAGTATACAACGCAGCGGAAGACCGGCGGGAAGGCATTTGCAATATTTTCTGAACGGAAAACTGAAACGGCTATCGGATTACGACGTGAACGGTGCGGCAATAGGTTTAGATGTAACATGGACCGCCGACGGAGAATTCATTGAAGGGAAAGAGCGTACGGATCTCAAAAACATCATCCCACTCAAGAGCAATAACTTTACGGAGCAATTATATCTCCAATATGGGAAAGCTGTTCCACCCGACGGAACGCTGAGCGAAGGTAAACTGACCGGAAACTGGACCTGGTGGTATTCCGCCGGTGTTCCGATGGCAACCATTTCTTTTAAAGCCGGACACCTGGACGGTAAAACCATACTGCTGTTTCCCGATGGGAAAAAGTTGTTTGAAATCACCTTGAAAGACGGATTAGCCAACGGCGGTGTAACCGCATGGCATTTCAACGGAAACAAACATTACGAAGGGCATTACGAAAACGGTGAGCTTTCTGGAGAATGGATCATCTATTTTCCTAACGGCAATAAAGAACGCAAAACCTGTCATACGGCGGGCGTACCCGGACAAACCTGCAATGTGAACTGGTACGATAACGGACAAATGAAAGATGAGGGCTATTATAAAGACGGAAAGAATCATGGTAAATTCCGCGCCTGGCACAAGAACGGAAATCTTTCCTTTGAAAGTTTTCACGACAGTGGCTTGTTGCAGGGAAAATATGTTTCCTATTATGAAAATGGTCAGCTGCGATACGAGGAGATCTTTGTAGATGGGAAAAAAGAGGGTGAAGGAAAATATTACAGCGAGAATGGCAGTTTAACACATACTACCACTTATAAAGATGGCAAGCGGCATGGTCCGTGCAAGACCTATGCGAAAGAAGGATACCTGAAGAATGAAGGCGTTTACAATAATGAGCAGCAGGATGGTACATGGATCACCTATAATGCGCAGGGAAAAGTGGAAAAAATGGTTAACTACAGCAAAGGAGTACTTGCTCCCAGCGCTCCGCTTCTGCCCTGCCAGTGCCTGGATACTGTTGCAACCAAAGTAAAGTTCGCTCCTCCCCTGAACAACCTTGCACCATTGGAAGAAGTAAGACAATGGAGTTTTAAAATGCACGCTCCCATCGGAGACTTTTATGATCACCTGTATTACATAGGAATGCAGTTCAGTAATAACAAGAATGTCTCCTTTTACAGTATGAACATTGTTGCTTACCAGAAGATCTTTCTCCGGTTTCCGGATCATAATGGTTTCAAACTCATTCTGAATCCCTGCATCAACGCGATGGAATCCAGAATCCCCTTTACGATTCATGTGGACCGCACAGATCCCCTTTCCGTTGACGCCACGCTGGAAGCAAAAATCCTGGAAATAGAATTTGACGCAAATCTGCTTTGCCGCTGGGATCCTGAGATGAATAAAGCGCACACAGGAGAGGATAAGACTCCTCTTCCTTCAGTTCTGCAGTTCCACGCCGACCGGATTGTGTATAATGAACGGGATAAATTCAAGATCTTAAAACCACGTGGCTTCTGCATACCTCTTTCAGGTATTGGGAAAACAGGGGTAAGCCTCCGTTTCACCAAAGCGGTCATTGACCTTGATCCCAGCGACAATCCATCGGAAATGGAAATGCTTCTTCCTGACAGTTACTATCATTATTACGGCGGACCGGATGCTTCTCCTCCTAAAGCAAATATCAAAGGAAAATTCCTTGGTAAAGACCGTGGAGAATTTATGGGAGTCTATGCACCGGAAGGCGACATACAACTTCCAAAGGGGATTACTTCCAGGGCTTTGGATCTCAAGGCCGAGAATCTGATGGTCTCCTCTAATTATGTGATCGGCACTATTCTTCTTCCTGTGAAAGCCGGGGAAGGATTTAACTATGTGTATAAGGATAACAAAGGAGAGATTATCCTGACGACACAGGACCTGGAGAAAAAAATGAAGAACGCCGGGTTTGACAGCGTGAAAAGCGCATTTGATATGGAAACAGGAATGCTAAGGATCTATTTCTATTATAAGAAGAAATGAGAATCCTATTCACCCTCATTCTGTTCCTGTTCGTTGGCGGGCTTTGGGCCGAAGATCAGGTTGTTCATGATGCGCTGGAAGGTACAACGATCCATTACAGGCAGAAGTATGTGAGCCTTGACAAAGGGATTTCCTACGGCACCAAAGACCTGGATGTGGCATATCCAGTTCTGCTCTCACTGAAAGATTCTTCTATTCAGAAGAAACTGAACAAAAGACTTATGTTGATCACACTCGGACAGGCTGGTTCGGATTCATTAAAACTGAAATTGTATAAGGACCATGATGAAAAGATCCGGACGTATTTTACCATTTATAATAAAGTGCAGGATCAGTTAGGAGGAGACGCAAGAGAGATTACGGCTTTTGTGCCTACCCTGACTGAAGTGGATTTCGCTATGGTCTCCTATTTTCACGGCATCCTAACGGTGGTGATCAGTTTTGAATACCGTACACGTTATGAAGAATATCTTGACAACGCGGAATTCTGCTATGACGAAGTGTATTATTTTGATTTGCATACAGGAACAGAACACCGCCCCGGCAGTGTGTTCCTGCCCTCTGCTCAAACGGCACTCACCAAACTGATAGAAGATAAAGTTCGCACCGCAGCCGCAGGGCTGAGTATAGAATTAGACGAAGAAGATTCGGATTTCTACCTGGATGCGATGAAAGATGCATCCGGGCGGGAGTTATCGCTGGTAAAATTCAGTTTTACCCGCGATGGTTTTCTCTATCCCAAAGCTTTCTCCTTTGCCTATTATATTTCCGCCTTTAAAGCCTGTATGCTGAATATTTATGGCCTCAGTACATCTGTAAGGATTGAATTCGGAGAACTAAAGAGCTTCCTGAATCCGAATGGGCCATTTGGTTTCCTAGAGACATATATCTTTCCTTCAGGCAATCCCAAGAAGGTTTTTGTTAGTCCGGACCAGCCCTATCCTGATTATACCCGGCAGATCCCGAAAGTTATGTTCACAGAAAACATTCCGTATCAACTTAGTCTACCAATAAAAAAGGTTACCGTATTCCGCACCGATAAAACAAGCAACGCTGAAAAAACAGTGAAAGAACGAGAATACGAATACCTGAAAAACGGTTTGCTGAAGTCTCTTGTACATTTTGACCAGGACGATCAGATTTATTCATCACTAATCTATACTTATGATTCGCAGAGCCGCCTGATCAAAGAATCCCGATATCAGAAGAAAAAGCTGGAATCTACGAAAGACTATGGATGGCATCCAACAGGCAATCTTATTTACATGCTGGAAACGGATAATGATGAATCGCCCACCGGTACATGGTACTTTTACGGGAAAGACTTCATCCTTACCGAACGCCACGAGTTTTTCGCTGCTCCGCCGCGCGACGGCCGTTTTACGAAATGCATGCTCAACCCGAAAGGGCAGGTTATTTCGATCATTCACCAGGACGCACACCGGAAAACCGACTATGGACCCACGGATATCATGTATACCAAGGCAGGAAAGATCAGCGCATCCATCATGCGGTCACGGCCCACACTTCATTCCACTCTTTATGTATATGATGACGGCGGCAACCTCCTCAGCTATGAGTACGACAACGGGCGCTATTTGAATGAATACACATGGGATGAAAACAGCCGTCTGACGATGATCCGCGGGTACGACAGTAAACGGCAGATTATGGAGCAACGAATTACCTGGAACAAAAACGGACTGCCGGAAAAAACGGAAATACCCAAACAGGGAAGCAATTATCCGCGGTCATGGGAATTTAAATACGAGTTTTGGGAATGATTCCTGAGGATCTATTTTGAAGGTGTAAATTTCACCACCTCATTTTTTACCGGTTGCAGGCTTTGGAGAAAAGAAAACACTGCTGCCAGGTCCGTTTCGCTCATGCCTGCATACATAGTCCAGGGCATTACCGTCTGGAAATCTCCCGCGTTCACCCTGGGATGCACGTACCCACTGTCGGCATAGGACTTGAATCGCTTAACAAATTGCTCGCTCGTCCATTTTCCGATCCCCGTTTCGGGATCGGGCGTAATATTCGATGAAATAACGACAGAGCCATCCGGCAGTTTAAATTCGAATCCTCCGGCATACATCTCTCCTACAAATTTTCCCTTTTCCTGCTTCGTATGACAATCGCCGCACCCGGCTGCGGTGATCATATACTTTCCGTAATTAATTCTATCGGAAGAAGGAGGAACAGTGTTGAAAGCCGGTTTTTGGGGAATGGTATTAATGATGAAATTCATAGGGAAATCGGAGACCGGGCTTTCGGTTTCGTTCTGAATGGGTTCCAGGGTACGTATATAGGATATAACCGCCAGAATATCATTCGAATCCAGTTTTCCGTAATTATGGTGCGGCATAACGGAAAACAGTGCACGGCCGTCTTTGGAAACACCGGCGGTAACCGCCCTGAATATTTCTCCGTCTGTCCATTCTTTTAAACTGAATGGTGTAATATTCGGGGCAATATATTTTCCCGGGAAGCCAAGTGTCTGGTCAAATTTCTCTCCTCCCTTTCCTTCTGTTCCCGCAACCATCGGGCCGGAAAAAACATTCCAGTCGCGAGTAGAATGACAGTCCATACACAGCATCACATGATTTGCCAGATAATGCCCCCGGGCTGTTCTTTCATCTGATATCTCCACTTTCAGTTCAGGCGCAGGGCCCACATCCGGCAATGCATATTTCACATAAGAAACCAATCCTGCGACAATAAAAATGATCGTTACGATGGCATAGCCGGTGATCTTGAATATTCTTTTCATGAGCTATTTGTAACAGGTAATTAATCCGAAACCGGGAGCGTTCAATTTAGATAGTTTTGCTGTTTTGAATCCGGCTGATTCACTCCACTTTTTTACCTCTTCATATCCATACGTATTGCCGTTAGCCTGGTGAAAAAGATTAATGGCCATAAAGGAGGTGGTGGCCTGGGAGAGCTGACTCTTGCCGCCAGTTCCTTTGATCTGATCGAGCACCACCAGTTGTCCGCCGTTTTTCAACGCCTGACAGATTTTCGTGAACAGCGCCTGATTTTGCACGGGGGAAAATCCGTGAATAATATTGAACAGGAGCGCCCCATCCTGATCCTTGGGAAGCTCGTCTGAAATAAAGTTGCAGTTTTGGAAAGAAACGCGTGAGTTCATATTGAATTTTTCAACGCACTCCTCCGTATATTTTCTGACCGGTTCCAGGTCAAGAATAGTGGCCGTGAGACCGGCATATTTCCTGCAAAGTTCAATACTGTACAAACCATGGGAACCGCCGAGGTCAATAATACTTTTAGCCTGCGGAGAGAGTTTGATTTTGGAGGATACCTCCCTGACATTTGTGCCTGCAATTTCCATCATTGCACGGGAGAAGATCTCCCACTCATGATCTGTAAAATGATCCAGGTTGATCCGCGATGGCTTTCCATTACGAATCGTTTCCTCCAGATTAACGGTCGAATTATAGGTCCAGTCGCAGAATTCGATGAACCAGGCCATGCTGTGCGGCGATTTCCGGTCCAGTACCCTTTCGCCCCGTTTGCTGAAACAATATCCCGCTTCACTCTTTTCAGCATATCCAAGGGCAGTCAGGGCGTCAAGCACCAGCTCCGTACCCTTTTCACTTACTGCGGCGGCCTTCGCAATCTGGCTGATACTTCGGGCCTGTGCACCAAGATGATCCGTTATTTTCAGTTTGACGGCCACCCCCAGGGTTTTTCCGAGTATCGGATTGCTGCCCACATCCGCAAAAGGGTGAGGGATGATATCCTTGCTCAGCAGAATTTTTTCGATGAAATTGAACTTATAAATCATGTCATTGTTTTAAAAGAGATCAGAGTAAAATCATCCGGGGGCGGAGGAGCTGATTCATTATGCATTCCGCGCCCGTTAATTCTATTTCCTTCTTCGCAACCACTCTTCCTCCGCTTTACGGATTCTTTTAATTTCGGAAGGTTTTTTGTCTTTATACCCCAGCAAATGCAACATTCCGTGTACAATCACGCGCTGCATTTCCGTACCAAAGGGAACGTTAAATTTCCGGGCATTATCCTTTACCCGGTCCACGGAAATATAAATATCGGATAGAATTTCCTGGTCTGTGCTGTACTCAAAGGTGATGATGTCCGTGTACGTGTTATGGTTCAGGTAGGCTTTGTTCAATTCAAATAAGTACTCATCCGAACAAAAAATATAATTCACTTCTCCCGTTTTACGCCGGTGCTTCTTCACCAGGGCGAGCAGCCGTTTCTTTATACCGGGTGCACCGGGCAGTTTGAAACGTACATCTTCGCAAAAGAAATGAATAGGCATGGGGCTGTAAAAATAAAAAACCCCCGGTGATTTCCGGGGGTAGATTATCCTTCTGACTTCGATTTAGTTGGCAATGATCTTGAACTCCAGGGTTACGCTGCGTCCGTTGTCGTTAAATTCAACCTTTTCGGCCAGCTTGCGCATCAGAAAAACACCGCGGCCATGGGGTTTCTCCAGGTTCTGGGGATCGGTGGGATCCGGCAGATTGGAATGATCAAATCCCTCACCCTGATCCGAAATCGTGAACTGCAAGGCGTCCTTCCTGCTCCGGAACTGGATGTCGATTTGTTTTACAGGATTGCTTTTGTTCCCGTGGTAGATGGCATTGTTCACTGCCTCCGTAACAGCTACCAGGATGTTCCCATAGTAGTCTTCCGGTACATTAAACACATCACATACATCCTCAACCAACTTCTCTACCAGCAGAATGTTCTCAGACTTAGAATTTATGCTAAGTTTCTGATTTTCAGTAAGAACCATGATCTTTAAGAGTAGTTTTCAATCAAATTTATTGAAATATTCCGTTACTTTTTCCTTGTAGAAGGGTGCCAGTGACGGGGGTACCGTTTTAAGCAACTCAGCCTCCTTCTGTTTCAGCTTCTTATACTCCAAAAATCCGGATAGGTTACGATTTTCTTCATTTTTAGGCTGTTCCGACTGTCTTTTTTCCTCTGTTTCCTTCTGTTTCTCAGCCTTTTCGTAGTTAAGCAGTTTGTCCAGGATCTCTTGCTGGCGTTTCATTGTTTCCTGGGTGAGCATCTTATTCACCAGATCTGTCTCCGTTTCCTCCATTTTTTTCAAAGTATTCTTCATATCGCCCGGTGTATTACCGCCTTCCTTCATCATATCCTGCATCATTTTGCGCAACATTTCCTGTTGGGCGGCAAGTTTTACGATCTGCTCATTCATTCCGGATCCCGATCCGGTGCCGGTGCCGGGCTTGGGGCCGGGCGTTTTCCCGCCCTGTTCCATCATCTTTTTCAGGTTTTCAATCTGCTTATTGATAGATTCCTGCATCTGCCTCATTTGCGACATAGAAGGCTTCTTACCCTTGCCGCCGGGCTTGTTGCAACTGCCGCTTCCGGGCATCTGGTTCTGCATCTGTTGTTGCATCTGATTAAGCGCTTCACTGAGCAGCAACGCCAGGTTGTTCAGCGAGGTCATCACGTACTGTTGCCTCATCATTCCGGAAGAGGTCATCCGTTCCGCGAAGTCCTCGATGCTCTTCTCCATATTATTGTTGATATTAGAGATTTCCTTGTTCACAATGCTTTGCAGCTGAAACACCCGCTTACTCAGAGCCAGCAGGGAATCCTCAATGATCTTCGCATCATCTTTCAGCTTTTTTTGCTGGGCAGCCAGCTTTACATAATTCGGATCAGTGGTCTTAGTCTTTCCGAATTGTTTCATCAGCGATTCCTGGTCAAACGAAAGCTGGATCAGGTTGCTTAGAAGTTGCCGGAGGTTGTTCATGTCCTCTTCCTGCTGCTCCATTTCACTGCTCTGCATGGACATACTCATTGCATCGGCCATTTCCTTCATCTGCTGACCTGCCTTCTTTTGTGATTTTGAAGCGTTCTTCTTTTGATTCTGCTGCAATTGCTGCGACGAATTCTTCTGATTCTGCTGAATGTCCTGCTCCTGTTTTTCTGTATCCGGAATTTCGTTCGGTCGTTCCAGGTCTTTATTCAGTTGTTCGAGCTCATCCATGTCCTTTCGTAATTCCTCGAATTCCTTATTCAACTGCTCCTGTTTCTGCTCCAGTTCCTTACTATCTGCATTCTTGTTTTCCGATTCCTTACTCAAGTCGTCCTGTTTCTTCGAGAGTTCCTCAAGGCGTTTAATATTATCCTGCATTTTTTCTTCAAACTGGAGTTGTTTGAACATTTCCAGGGCGCGGTCCAGTTCCTTCTCCATGTCTTTATTGTCCAGTTTCATCTGTTCCAGCTGCTTCTGCATTTCGCTCTTGTCCATCTGGTCCATCAGCTTCTGTAATTCCTTCATTTTTTCTTTCAACTCCTCATTCATGAGGCTTTCAAAGAGCTTTTCCAGCTCCATCTGCTTCTGGAGAAGATTTTCGTCCATTTTGCTGAACTCTGATTTCTGTTCGTTGTTCTGCTGGTTCTGCTTCTTAATATCCTCCACCTGCTTCTGCAGATCTTCCTGCTTGCGAATCAGGTCTTCCAGTTTTTTCTTCTCCTCCCAGGTCACATTCTTTTTGTCAAGCAGTTTTTTGGTGAGCGCATCTATTTCCTTTTTGATATCCTTCGCATCCTTAATGCCTTTTTCCAGATCGTCCTTTATCTCTTCGTTTTTCTTGTCGGTATGGTCACTTAGCTCCTGCAGGGTGGGAACTTTATAAAATTGCTTCATGGTACGCGACGACTTTGGTCCGTTCACGCCGTCGTTATCGGTAATCTCAAAATAATATTCGAACTGATCCCCTGGTTGCAGATCGAAGGAGGAAAGATCCCAAAAATGGTAAAACTGATCCTGGGTCAGCCGGGCAGACACAGGAATATTCACTTGCTGCAGGGGGGTCTGCTTCTCGTCACCGGCGCCCATTTTACGGAAGCAGAATGTGAGTCGGGTGAAGCCGTGATCATCTTTCACGCCGCCGTTGAAATACATTCGCTTTGCTGAAACAGAATCCTTCTGCTCGTCTACCTCTATGAGCGGATACTGATCAGGGATCACATTTATAGAATACGTTACTGAATCGGCAGATTGCAGGAACTCGTTGCCTGCGCGTACGGAATAGCCGGTGCTCTGCGCCGGAATGAAAGTATAGCGGAAGGCATTGGCTGTTACGGGGTGAAGGACAAACAAACTGTCGTTGAAACGAAAACCGAGGGTGGAACTGTTTTTGGAATTCAGCTCCCAGGTTATACGTGTTCCGTAGGGCACCAGCAGATCCCCCGTATTTTCAAGGATCTCTTCCTTCCTTCCGAGGTACTTTGGATACTCCAGCTTCACACGGAAGTCGACCAGCTGGGGGTTGGGAAGCGTTTCCAGGGTATATTCCTTCGATCGGAATCCGTCGGCTACCAGTCGGAACGGCACATCCGACTGTACGTTACGGAACAAGTAACTGAATTTGATAATATTTTCTTTTTGCAGCTTAAATTCATTTCCTCCGATTTCAATAAAAACATTTTCCGGAATCTCATCGCCGGAAAGTTTGATCTGTAGAAGAAAATCTTCCTGCTGCACCGTTCGCAGTTTACTATTTTGAATAGTGAACTGAAACGGGGCCTGTGCTTCAAAGTAAGTTCTGTGCTCCACGATCCGGCGGGTCGGATCCAGGAGCATGGCCGGCGAAAGAATCAGCAACAGGAGTAAGATGCTGAAAGGAACTAAAGCGTATTTCAGGTATTTCCTGTTTTGCGAGAGATCAATGGCCGCGGCAAAAGGAACAGGCCGGAGCTGTCCGATTTTCTGATCCACCGAAGCATGAATAAGTTCCTGACTGCCCGGGATTCCGAGATGTGAATTCTTCAGCTGCAGTACATTCAGGAGTTTATCAGAAACTTCATAAAAGTGTTTCCCGATAATAGCCGCAGCTTCTTCGTAGGAAAGCACCTTACCTACCCGGCGCAATTGAAGCAGGGGTACTGCCACATACACATATAAGATACTTCCTACTCCCACCAGCAGCAGCCAGAATAACGCAGTACGTATTGCTACGCCAAAGTTTCCGAAATACTCCAGCAGCGCCGCGGCGAGATAGAAAACAAGTATATAAGCGGAAGCATAGATACCACCTTTGAGAAGACGATTCTTGTAATACTTCCGGATGAACTCGTCCAGCTTTCTAATCAGAATGTCGTAACTGCCCATGCCCTTTTATCAGTGATGTTTCCCTCCTAAATGTTCCATAACAAATCTACGAAATTCACAGGGGAGGGCTCCTGATGCGTAGATTGATAATGTAAGATTATTATACTTTATCTATATGATTTATAAGCTTTTAATCATAATTAACTACTACTGTACAGGTAATATTCGACGAATCTTTATATAAGTATATAACGTGAACTGCGGAATTTTGTTTCAGACAAAAAACAAGCACTATGAAAAAGCTCTTACTCCTTCCGGTTCTTTTGTTATTCATAAAGGACCCCTGTTTCGCTCAGAATTGCCAGGCTTCTTTTACCTGGAGCCAGGGCGGACCAAACCAGATCATTTTTACCAGCACCTCCACCGGTACGAACTCCGGCACGATGTACTACTGGAGTTTTGGTGATTCCCAAACAAGCTGGACACAAAATCCGGCTCATACGTACGCTAACCCCGGTATGTATATGGTGTGTTTAACCATTTTTGACTCCATGCAATGCCAGAGTTCTTTCTGCGACACTATTCAGGTGACAGGGCAACAAGGCTGCCAGGCCAATTTCACCTTTTCCGTAAATGGGAACACGGTTACTTTTACAAACACCAGCAACGGAGGTTCATGGTATTCCTGGACATTTGGCGACAATGGCACCTCCACACAAACCAGCCCCACGCATGTTTACACGAACTCGGGCACCTATATGGTTTGCCTTATTATTCAAGACAGCAGTTGTGTGGACTCCATTTGCCAGTATGTTACAATAGGTTCCAGCGGCTGGAACGACGGACCTGAAAACGTGAAGGGTGTTTCTCTCTATCCGAATCCTTCCTCCGGAAACAGCAGTCTGGAAATTCTCACCGGCGCACCGGCAGATCTCACAATTGAACTGCTTGATATTACAGGCAACAAAATTGAAACCATTGCGGGCGGGAAGTTCAGCGAGGGGCAACATACGTTCCGGATTTCCACCGGTAACATTCCCGCGGGAATTTACCTGGTAAAGATTTCTGACACTAAGGCATCACTGACGAAAAGACTCACGGTTATTCACTGAACACGCACGTGAGTTGAGTAAAAGGGGCGCCACGATGGGGAAGGCGCTCCTTTTTTTATGTCATGCGGTCTGCTAGAATCTTCATTTCTACTCTTGGGGAGATGCGCTCATACAGAATATTATATACGGCGCTTGTTACCGGCATATCCACATTCAGCTTTTTATTGATCTCATACACACACTTCACCCCATAATACCCTTCCGCAATCATATTCATTTCAAACTGTGCGCTCTTTACACTGTATCCTTTCCCGATCATGTTGCCGAAGGTGCGGTTACGTGAAAACTGAGAATAGGCCGTCACGAGCAAGTCGCCAAGGTAAGCGCTGTCTTTGATATCCCTTTCAATAGGATGCGCGGCATCCACGAAGCGTTTGATCTCCTGTATTCCGTTCGTTATAAGTACCGCAAGGAAATTATCTCCGTAGCCCAGCCCGTGGCAGATACCTGCTGCAATGGCAATCACGTTCTTCAGCACCGCGGAGTACTCTGTTCCGTAGATATCATCACTCACCGAGCATTTGATATACCGGCAGGAGAGCATAGCTGCCAGTTCCCGGGCGTGTTCCTGTCCCAGCGAAGCAACGGTCAGGTAGGAAAGTTTTTCAAGTGCTACTTCTTCTGCATGACACGGACCAGTGATCACCCCCACTCTTTCCGCCGGTATTCCGTATTCATTCATCAGAAATTCTCCCACAATGGTATTCTGATCGGGAACAATGCCTTTGATTGCAGAAAAAATTACCTTGCTCTTGAGGTCTTCTTTACCTACCGGGATCAGCACTTCCTTTAAAAAGGCTGAAGGAACCGCAAGAATCACTCGTTCTGAACCGTTAAGAACCTTTTTCAGATCAGAACTTACCTCCAGTTTGCCGGTATCAAACTCCGCTGAACTGAGATACTTGGGGTTGTGCCCGTACTTTCGGATATGCGCCGCCGTGTCATCATCCCGCACCCACCAGTGTATCTTATCTGTGTTGTTACAGAGAATCTTTACCAGCGCTGTTGCCCAGCTGCCGCCGCCGATGATGGCTATATCCTTCATGCTTTTTCGGGTCTCATCTGAGGAAATAACAGCACGTCTTGTATGCTGGGGGAATCGGTGAGGAGCATGCAGAGGCGATCGATGCCGAATCCGATTCCGCTCATGGGAGGCATGCCGTATTCCATAGCACGGAGAAAATCATGATCAATGAACATGGCTTCATCGTCGCCCCTTTTCATCAGCTCCATTTGCTCTTCGAACCGGGCACGCTGATCCAGCGGGTCATTAAGTTCGGTATATGCATTCGCTACTTCCTTTCCGTTAATCATGAGTTCAAAACGTTCTACGAGGCCGGGCTTACTTCTGTGCTTTTTGGTCAGGGGGCTCATTTCCACCGGATAATCCGTGATGAACGTAGGCTGAATGAAACTGCGTTCGCACTTCTCTGAAAAAATCTCATCAACGAGCTTACCCTTTCCCATAGATGCCTCGGTATGAATACCCAGTTTCCGGCAGGTTTCCCTTAATTGCGATTCATCCATCACTGAAACATCCACCCCGGTTTTTTCAAGGATAGCTTCGTGTATACTGATCCGGCGGAAGGGAGCTTTGAAGCTTAGTGTTGCATCCCCGCACTTCACCTCGGTGGTACCATGCATGGCCAGGGCAGTCTTTTCCAGCATCTGTTCGGTAAAATTCATCATCCAGAAATAATCCTTGTAAGCGACATAGAATTCAAGGATGGTGAATTCCGGATTGTGGGTGCGGTCCATCCCTTCGTTCCTGAAATTCCGGGAGAATTCATATACAAAATCATATCCTCCTACCACGAGTCGCTTCAGATACAGTTCATTTGCGACACGCAGGTAAAGAGGAATATCCAATGCATTATGGTGCGTAATGAAAGGCCGCGCGGCTGCTCCGCCGGGTATGGGCTGCAGAACGGGGGTATCTACTTCCAGTGCTCCATGATTGTTGAGAAAATCGCGGATGGTGCGTATCATCACCGAACGCCGCGTGAATGTTTCTTTCACGTGCGGATTGATGATCAGGTCAGCGTACCGCTGACGGTACCGGAATTCCGGATCCTCCACGGCATCGTGTGCCTTCCCGTCCGCATCGGTTTTCACAATGGGAAGTGGTTTCAGAGATTTAGAAAGCATTTTCAGGGAGGTCACATGCACGGATATCTCTCCCACCTTCGTTTTGAAAACAAAACCGGTGATTCCCACAATATCACCGATGTCGGTGCATTTCTTCCAGAGAATATCATATGGCCTTTTATCTTCTCCCGGGGCAATATCGTCTCTTCTTATATAGATCTGTATTCTGCCGCTGTGATCCTGCAAGACGGCGAAGGCCGCTTTTCCCATATCCCGAACACTCATGATCCTTCCTGCAATTGAAATGGTCTGATACGAGGAGGCATCTCGTTCAAAATTCATCAGGATATCACCGGCGGTGGCATTCACTTCAAACATCTCCGGAGGATATGGATCAATTCCCATTTCCCGGATCTCTTTCAGTTTCTCCCGGCGAACCAATTCCTGCTCAGACAAATGTTCCATAGTAATACGATTGACAGGCAAAGATAGTAAGGGAAAGGGAGCGGTGAAGCGCTATTTAAGGTGACTGCCGCAGGATTTACGGATCACCAGACTCGTTTTCAGAACTTCGCTCCGAGGCTGTACGGTTTCCGGACGCATGATTTGTTCAATAAGCAGGCCAACGGCTTTTTCCCCGATCTCTGAAAGGGGCTGTGCCACGGCCGTAACGGGGGGATAGCAAAGCTGAAAGGCTTCCACATCATCGAAACTTGCCAGGGCAATGTCCTGAGGTATTTTCAGATCCAGTTCACGGATGGTCTCCAGGCAGGAAAGCGCAAGATTGTTATTCAGCAGAAAAACCGCGTCGGCCTTTACCGACCTTGAAAGAAGATCCTTCAGTTCCTTTTTCATGCTGTTCCGGATATCGTCGAAGGGGATCTCGCGTACGAGACGGGGATCGAACCGGATGCCGTGTTTCTTCAGCGCTTCCTTGTATCCTGTAACCCGGTCACGGATAGAACTCAGGTGGGAAGGAGAAATGGTGAGCAGCGCAATGCGTGAATATCCCGTAGTGATAAGGTGTTCCGTCATGCTTAAAGCACCCTCAACATTATCCACGAGCACCTGGGTACACTCAAACCGGGGCAGGTAACGATCAATAAGTACGAAGGGGAACTGCTCCTTTTTGAACCGGGAAAAAATCTCCGGCTTCTGCTGCGTAGTGGCCACAATAATCCCGTTCACCTGCTGCCGGTCTTTGAGCAGCCGGATCAACTCCGCTTCTCTCTCCGGATCTTCGTCGGAAGAACAAACCATGAGATGATACCCGTGCAGAGCCGCCTTATCTTCCACCGCGCGAACGATCTTAGAATAGAATACGTTGGAGATATCCGCCACCACCATTCCCAAAATGTTTGACTTTCCTGTACGCAATCCCCGTGCTACCAGATTGGGATGATAATTCATCTGCACCACCATCTCCCTCACCCGCCGCTGTGTTTCAGGGCTGATTCCCTGCTGATCGCCCTTATTATTCAGCACCAGGGATACCAGTGTTTTAGACACTCCCAGGACCTCTGCTACATCCTTCAGCGAAACTTTTTTCTGATTCATTCCGGTCATAAATTTAGAAAGGTCCCGGGATTCAAATGAAATAAAACAGAAATTGTTTAGAACTCTAAAGTGCTGACTGGATGAGATTTACGGTCCTCTGTACCTAATCAGCTCAAAAAAAATGGGACGGAGATAAGCAAAAGAAGCTGTGTTTAGAAAAAAAGCACAATAATCTGTTGAAAACAGAATGTGCAGGTTGCTGATTAAATGCCTAAAAAAAAGCAAATTTGAACCCGTTCTGTAAGGAGTTCTTATGAAGCACATAAAAGAAAACACGCGTTCTGCCCCCGGACTGCATATGATCGTTTTTTGGTCCACCATTGCACTCTGGAGTATCGTATTGCTGGTCTACCTGGTAGTTTAAAGACCCAATCTCTCTGAAATAGAGGCAATTCCTTATCTTTGTGCCCCCCTAAAAAGGTAGTGGCAATGGCATTATCCATGGAACAACTGATTGCGGACTTTCCTGCACAGCTGGAAACAGCCTCAGGGATCGGGCCGTCGTTTGGACCCCTTCCGGAAAAAGCGGCGTTGCATTCAGTACTTATTTGCGGATTAGGCGGTTCCGGGATTGGCGGAAGTATTATTTCCGAGCTGGTCTGTTCCACCTCTCCCTGGCCGGTGAATATTTCCAAGGACTATGATCTGCCAGCATTTGCAGGTAAGAACACGCTTGTTATTATTTCCTCGTATTCCGGCAATACCGAAGAAACCCTGGCCTGTATGGAAGAGGCTCTGAAACGTAAATGCAGCATCATCTGCATTACTTCCGGAGGAAAAGTAATGGATGCAGCACGCACGCATTCCCTTCCGGCCTATATTCTTCCGGGCGGAATGCCCCCGCGTTCCTGCCTGGGATATTCTTTAACCCAGCTGGTGAAGATCTTTGCACATTATGGTCTTACCGGCAATACATGGAATAAAGAGATTCATGCTACCCTTACATCCCTGAAAAAAAATCAGGTCGCCATCCGGAGCAAAGCCAAAGAAATTGCCGTGAAGCTGAACGGAAAATATCCTGTTATTTATTCAACATCGCACTGGGAAGGCATCTGCATACGGTTTCGCCAGCAACTGAACGAAAATGCCAAGATTCTTTGCTCTCACCATGTACTTCCAGAGATGAATCATAACGAACTGGTGGGATGGAGAACAAAAGATGAGCACCTGGCCGTGATCACCTTCCGCGACCGCAACGAATATACGCGCAATGATCTGCGATGGAAACTACTTCTGGAAGTAGTGCAGCAATACACCCCGAACATTACTGAAATTTACGCCGAAGGAAATTCCCGTCTTGAAAAAGCCCTGTATCTGATCCACCTGGGAGACTGGATCTCCGTGGAACTCGCTGCCCTGCGCGGCGTAGATGCCATTGAAGTAAAGGTGATTGATCACCTCAAATCAGAACTGGGGAAACACTAAGCCCCCTGCATGAAACCTGCCGTTCAGTATCGCGACCTTGGGCTCATAGATTATGCCGGGGCCTGGAAATACCAGGAGGAATTGTTTGCTTCCATAACCGGAACAAAAGTAAGTAACCGCGACCGGGAAGCGGATCTCATCACCCTTCCTGAAAATTACCTCCTGCTCTGTGAACATCCTCATGTTTTTACGTTAGGAAAGAGCGGTGATATTTCCCACCTGAAAACAGATGAAGAAGAATTGAAAAGGCTAAATGCCACCTTTTTCAGAACCAACCGCGGAGGAGACATCACCTATCATGGTCCCGGGCAAATCGTGGGATATCCTCTACTCGATCTCGACCAGTTTTTTACAGATATCCACCGCTACCTGCGCGGAATCGAAGAAGTGATCATACGAGCCCTTGCCGATCACGGGATCAATGCCGCCCGGTTTCCCGGCTATACCGGAGTGTGGATAGAACCTGAATCTCCCGTTCGCGCGCGAAAGATCTGCGCTATCGGTGTGCGCACCAGCCGTTGGGTAACCATGCACGGCTGGGCCCTGAACGTGAATACCGATCTGAGCTGGTTCAACCGCATTATTCCCTGCGGTATCAGCGATAAAGCCGTTACTTCCATGAACCGGGAGCTGGGAATGCACGTAGAACAGGAAGAGGTGAAACAAAGTATACTCCGCCATTTCGGAGATGTATTTTCCTGCGAAATCAACCGGTTACATCAATGAAGATTCTGAAACGCATCGTTCAATATTTTGTGCTTCCACTGGCATTGCTGTGCCTTGGACTCTGGGTTACCGGACATGGCTATCTCTTCAAAGGAGTCTGGAATACTTACCTGAAAGGACGTACCGGCCCTTCCGCCACCGAACATGGTATTTTTGAGAACCGCAAGGTATATGCAGGTCAGGGTATTGGGTGGCCGCATGCCGCAGAATACAACTCCCGGACAATTCCTCCCGCCTTTCTCAAGGATTTTGAAAACATGGAAACCGGAAGTTATATCATCGTGCGAAACGATAGCCTTATACACGAACAGTACTGGGATGGATTCTCCGATACCTCGCATTCGAACAGTTTCAGCGTTGCCAAAACTTTTGTCAGCATACTGGTCGGGTGTGCAATACGTGACGGCAGCATTCAAAGTGTTGATCAGCGGGTGGGAGATTTTCTGGAAGAATTTAAAAACTCGCCGCTTACCATCCGTCACCTGCTTACCATGTCATCCGGAATAGGATTCGATGAAGACTATAAGAATCCCTTTTCTTACCCCGCACGCGCTTATTACGGAAGCAATTTGCGGGAGCTTACGCTTTCCTACAAACAGGATGAAACACCGGGAAAGATTTTCCGTTATCTCAGCGGAAATACCATGTTGCTCAGTTTTGTTCTGAAAAAAGCCACGGGACAAACAATCAGCGAATATTTCTCCTCTCAACTCTGGTCGCCTCTCGGTGCAAAGGAAAGCGCCTGGTGGAGTCTGGATCACGCCGACGGAGATGAAAAAGCATATTGCTGCTTTCACTCCAATGCGTCCGATTTCGCGCGCATCGGTCAGCTGTATCTCGACAGCGGACGGTTCCGGGGTGAACAAATTGTTCCGGCAGATTTTGTCTCAGAATCTGTACGCCCTGCCCCGCTGGTAGATGCCGACGGAAAGCCCAATGAGAAATACGGATTCTCCTGGTGGATACTTCCCGACCATAAAGGACATTACATCTATTACGCCCGGGGTATCCTGGGGCAGTATATTATCTGTATCCCGGATGAACGCATGGTAGTCGTCCGGCTCGGAGAAAAGAGGGAAAAGCGCGCCGGAGATGAGCATCCCGCCGATCTGCTGTGGTACATCAACTGCGCTTTGGAGCTCTATGGAAAACGAGTTCCCTGATTTTTGTAATTTCGTTGCGCAGTATGCATTACGACCCTATTAAAAGATCCCTCGGGAATATATTTAACAAGTCTCCTTTCCTGCGAAAAGTGTTCTACGTCTTGCTGGATCTGCTGCTGCTCCGCGCCTGGCACGTTCACAAGGTGCTCAGGGAATGGCGGTCCGTTCAAACGCCCGGACAGGCAGCCGAAATTCTGGATGCGGGTTCCGGCTTCGGACAATATTCGTATTATCTCTCAGGATTAAACCGGAACTGGAACATTACCGCGGTGGATGTGAAACAGGAACAGGTCGACGATTGTAACCGGTTTTTTCAACAGGCAGGAAGAAATAATGTGCGCTTTGAACTGCAGGACCTCACCCGATACGTTGTGCCCGGAAAATACGACCTGGTGCTCTCCGTAGATGTAATGGAACACATTCTTGAAGATGTTCAGGTATTCCGGAATTTCCACGCTTCCATGAAGCCGGGGGGCATGCTGATCATTTCTACTCCCAGCGACCAGGGGGGATCCGATGTACATGAAGGCGAGGATACCTCATTTATTGAAGAACATGTACGGGATGGTTACAATATCAAAGATATTGAAGATAAACTCCGCCAGTCTGGTTTTTCAAAAGTAGATGCCCGTTATTCCTACGGAACACCCGGAAAGATCGCCTGGAGGATCTCTATGAAATGGCCCATCCTGATGCTGGGCGCTAGCAAGCTGTTCTTTATTATTCTTCCCTTTTATTATCTCTTACTCTACCCGGTGGCGTTTGTGCTCAATGCAATAGACACCTCAGAAACCCATTCAACAGGAACAGGTCTCGTTGTAAGGGCCTGGAAGTAATCCTTAACTTAGCAGGGAAGATGTCATTCCCCTTTTTCGTCGCGCGGCGTTACCTGGTGAGCAAAAAGTCCACCAATGCGATCAACCTGATCGCCATTATCTCTGTTGTTTCCGTAACAACGGGAACAGCAGCGCTGGTAATCGTACTCTCCGCGCTGAACGGAATGACCGATATTGTGAAATCGTTGTACAACTCCTTTGATCCTGATATCAAGATCCTTCCTGCGCAGGGTAAAACATTCATTCCGGGGGATCCCTTCAGCAAAGTGGAAAATATTCCGGGAGTGAAATACTACTGCGAGGCTTTGCAGGAAAATGCGCTGGTCCGGCATGATGATAAACAGCATGTTTGCGTTGTAAAAGGAGTGGGGAAAAGTTTCCGTGCACTCACAGGATTGGATTCTGCAGTAATTGCCGGCCGGTATAACCTGGATCACGACACCATTGTACCCTGTTTACTGGGCGGCGGGGTGGCAGCAAGACTGGATGTGGCCATCACACAGTACGGTATTCCGCCCATGATACAGTTTTATGTTCCCCGGCGCGACAAACGTGCGGTAACCGGGGAAGAAGATGCATTTTATATCGGGCTGTGCTATCCTACCGGCGTATTTTCACTTAACGATGATTTCGATTTCAAGTACATGCTCATCCCGTTGGAGGATGCGCGTAAAATCCTCGGGTACGGAAAAGAGGTGAGCTCCGTGGAGATTGGACTGGACGCCGGAGCGGATGCCGATGCGGTGAAAGAAAAAATACAAACGCTGTTAGGCGGGAACTTCACGGTAAAAACACGTTTTGAGCAAAACGAAGTTCTATTCAAGACTCTGCGTTCTGAAAAGTGGTGGACCCTGCTGATCATGGCATTCATCATGGTGGTGGGAACATTTAATGTGATTGGTTGTGTAACCATGCTGATCATCGAGAAAAAGAAGGATCTCTACATACTTTCCGCCATGGGATGCTCACTGGGAAAAATCCGGCGCATATTTTTGCTTGAGGGAATGCTGATTGTATTCTCCGGTGCAGCAATCGGACTGGGTATCGGGCTGCTGGCCTGCTGGCTGCAGCAAACCTTTCATCTGATACCATTCAGTGAAGGATTCATCATTGATTACTACCCAGTGGACATCCGGTCGGGCGATCTGCTGGTGATCCTTTCGGTAGTTGGAATAACGGGAGTGGTTGCAGGCTGGCTGCCGGTACTGCGCCTGAAGACGGCTCAGTTCACCTGAATACGAACTAAAATTCTACTTTTCTGTTTTGAAACCTACCAGTATTGCCACGCATCCGGTAGGAATGATCTGGTTATCTCCGGTATACGGGGGAATTATCACTTCCACCTTAAGCTGCTGGGTGTTATTCACTCTGAAATCAAAGAAGTCAGCATCATCATGCTCGGCTGAGTTGTATAGTACGTTTCCGGTCATGTCCTTGACTTTGAACTGCACCGTTCCGAGAATAGGCTGTCCGGTAACCACTATACGGTAATCCTGTCCGGAAAAAAAGTTCATGATAATCTCCGCATTATCACCCGGGCGCATTGTAGTGTTATTCGACTGGCCGTTGCTGATAAACGGACTAAGTTTCGGTAGAGCGGATTTCTTGACAAATCCCTTACACTGCGATTGCACCGGGGGTGTCAACAGCATCAGGGCTGTAAAAAGAACGAAAAATGTCAATGACCGTTTCATGGTATAGTAGGTTGGTTAATCAGATGGATACAACTTTGGTTCTCATCTCTTCCGCCATTTTCGTAATTTTTTCTAACTGCTCCGGGCTAAGGGTATAGGTTGCGCCCCCTCCAATGGTTGTTACCTTTGTGCTCTGATCGGTGCTTACGCTGGTTGCGCCTCCACCGGCCGTCATGCCGTCGTAAACATTCTTCAACGCATTCAGGTCAGCCAGAATTTTTGCCACTTCCGCATCATCCTGGTAAATGCTTAGCAGCATCACCAGGTTATCCAGTGAACCTTTCAGATCCGCAATGCGCTTTACAATTTCCGCATTGTTCTTGGTTGACTTTGCAAGTTGTGTGCCAAGATAAAGTCCTTCGATCCACCCACCGGCCATAATCAGTGCTGACACACCGGGCCGTTGATTCTCTTTCAGGTATTCGTCGGTAGCGAAATACGAGTCAGTGATAATGCTTAGCAGTGAATCGTGATTTCCCTGGTTGCTTTCCATGCTGCTGATGGTTTCATCCGAGAAGGCTCCGGTGATACCAAGTGCGTCGGCCAGACGGCGGGCGCTTTTCAGATAGAATATACTTTCCTGCGTACGATCGAAAATGGTGGTCATACTCAAATCCGTACCGTAAACGCCCAGGTTCAGCGCCTGCTTACCGGAAGTGTTGTATTTACTGATGTTCTCCGGATCGTTGAGCATCTTGGGATCATACTGTGCACCGGCTTTCTTCACCAGGGTTGCCAGCTCAATAGGAGAAGGTATCGAGTAAAAGACATTCTTTGCCGACTGCCCTTCCGGGGTGGCAGGTATAGAATCTGCGGTTACGTTGTCCTGATTCGCTTCGTCGGAACCACATGAAACTAAGGAGATTGCGCCCGCCAGAAAGAGGGCGCTAAAGGCTAATGGTCTGAAAAACAGGGCCATGGGTTAAGTGATAAGGGTTATACTTACTTTAGAGCTCAAGGGTTTCAAAAATAGGATAAAATCCACCAATAAAGGCACTGATTTTTAAACCTTTCACTAAGAAAGTGCCTTGCTTTTGTTAATAAACAGGATACGGAAAACACAACATTTCGGCAGATTTGCCGTAATCTTATTTTGCAGTACACTCCCCCGTGACAAGCACCCTCATTAAGGACAAGAAAATGCAGATGTTGGAAATGAGTAAACTCATTCTTCAGAAGGTGAGTTTTGACAAACAGTTATTTGCCAAAGAATTAAAGAAAGCCGTTTTATGGCTTCAGCCCGATCAGAAACTCATGCTGAAGGTGTGGTGCCTCACCACTTTCGGTGAAGTCTACCGCGACACCATCATGGATGTGTTCCGGAATCTGACGAAGACCTGAGTTTTTTCCTTACCGTACTATTAAAACAGATAACGGCGCGTGTCAACCGGATCATCCCGCCGCAAACGTTACCGTGTTCTGTAACTTTTTTAATCCGGCTCTACTCAACGGACTCTCACTAAAACGACGCACGAAAACTTCTTCTGTCAGCTCCTCCCACTCGCGCGGAGTGAGCGGAGGTGTACCCAAAAAGGCAGGTTCGCTGTGGGGCCGGGAAAAACGATTCCACGGACATACTTCCTGGCAGCTATCGCATCCAAAAACCCATCCCTCCATCTTCTCTGAAAACTCGGGCGGTATACGATCCTTCAACTCTATGGTCAGGTACGAAATGCATTTCGAAGCGTCTATTTCATATGCGTTCGTTAACGCTCCTGTAGGACAGGCCTCCAGACAGGCTCTGCAGCTACCGCAGTGATCTGCGACCGGCGCATCGGCTTGCAGCTCTATATCCAGGATCAGCTCTGCAATAAAAAAATAACTGCCTGCGTTTTTCGTGATCAGATTGGTATTCCTTCCCACCCATCCCAACCCACTCCTGCGCGCCCAGGCCTTGTCCATCACCGGCGCTGAATCTGTAAATGCCCTGCCATCTATCTTTCCTATTCTCTCCTCCAGCTTTGTGTGCAACACGCGTAATTTTTCTTTTATCACCCCATGGTAATCCTTCCCGTACGCATACCTTGATATCTTCACCTCCTGAAATGGCTTCTCTTCCGCCGGATAATAATTCAACAGCAGTGATACCACTGACTTTGCCCCTTCTACCAGCTTCTCCGGATTCAGCCGCTTGTCGAAATATCGTTCCATATACGACATCTTTCCGTGACGGCCTTCTTTCAGCCAACGCTCCAGCCGCGGTGCTTCCTCTGAAAGAAATCCTGCCTTAGATATCCCACAGTGTGAAAATCCCAACTCCAGTGCCGTCTTTTTGATGAATGCGGAGCGCTCCGTAAGGTTCATTCCTCCTGCCCGAATAATGTGCCGCGGTCGCGCCCTGGTGTTTTGCCCAGGTGTCTGTACGCCGCATCAGTTGCCTCTCTCCCGCGCGGGGTGCGTACAAGATATCCTTCCTGAATCAGAAAAGGCTCATACACTTCCTCCAGCGTGCCTGCCTCTTCTCCCACTGCTGTGGCAATGGTGCTTATCCCCACAGGTCCTCCTTTGAATTTTTCAATCAGCGTGCTCAGAATGCGTACATCCATTTCATCCAGTCCGTTCTTGTCAACATTCAACGCTTTGAGAGCGTATTGTGCAATTTCGATATCAATTTTTCCGCTGCCCTTTATCTGTGCAAAATCTCTCACCCTGCGCAGCAAGGCGTTGGCAATGCGGGGAGTGCCGCGGCTTCTCCGCGCAATTTCTTCGGCCGCGCGGGATTCCATTTCCACTTTCAAAATATCGGAACTGCGTGTGAGTATACGTTCGAGCAGTTTTGACTCGTAATAATTCAGGCGGGAATTAATCCCGAAACGGGCGCGTAAGGGCGAGGTCAGCAATCCGGAGCGCGTGGTGGCTCCCACCAGTGTAAATGGATTCAGTGATATCTGCACACTACGTGCGTTTGGTCCGGTATCAATCATGATGTCAATCCGGTAATCCTCCATTGCTGAATACAAGTATTCCTCCACCACCGGACTCAATCGGTGGATCTCATCTATAAACAATACATCATTGGGCTCCAGTCCTGTTAGTAATCCGGCCAGATCGCCGGGCTTATCAAGCACCGGACCGGAAGTGATTTTGATATTCACTCCCAGCTCGTTGGCAATGATATTCGCCAGAGTGGTCTTCCCCAGTCCGGGCGGCCCGTGAAGCAAAACATGATCCAGGGCTTCTCCTCTCTGCCGGGCGGCCTGTACAAAAACCAGCAGGTTTTCCACCACAGCTGACTGCCCGGTGAAATCACTGAATTCGCGCGGGCGAAGTGCCCGCTCAATTTCCTTTTCTTCAGGAGAGAGATTCTCAGGGTCCGGATCAATGTTGGGATTCACCTCAGTTCAACTTCACAAATTTGGCATTCCCTAACGGCATTCCGTCCATATCCCGCACATTTATAAAATATACTCCTCCGTTCAGATCCTCCAGTTGGATTAATCCGGTATGATTCATCTCAAAAACTCTGATCAGCTCTCCCGCTGCATTCATCAGGCTTACTGTATAATTCCCGTACAGATCTCTCAGGCGGATCTCTATTTGATCTTTTGCAGGTACAGGAAAAAGGGTAAGAGAACCGGCACCGTACTCTTCCGTTCCAAGCGGATAGGTTAGTTTGGCGATAAAACCTTCATCAAAAACATTTGAGTTGAGTGTGTTGGATCCAAAGCTGCAAGAGGAACGGAAATAACCGGTAACATACACATTGTTGCTCGCATCAATGCCAATTCCCAATCCCTGATCCTCGTCCTCGGCGCCGGCAGTAGCCAGCCATGCGGCCGTGCCGTTGGCAGGATCGCATTTGGCAACAAAAATATCTGTGATACCGGTTGTAGCAACCACATTGGCATCAAAGGTGGTGGTGCCGTCGAATGATCCTGCAAGAAGAAGATTTCCGATGGCATCCCGCACGATACCCAGGCCATGATCATTTCCCCAGCCGCCGTGACTTTTGCCGAAAACAACATTCCCCGTATTATCGTACTTCATAAGGAACACATCATGACCTCCGGCACTTGTAAAAGAGGAGGTGCCGAACGTAGCGCTGCCGTCGTAGAAACCGGTTACGTAACAGTTTCCTGCTCCATCGGCGGTTACACCCAATCCGTTGTCATTGTTGCTGCCGCCGCCCTTTTTCACCCACTGCCAGGTTCCGGTGGCCTGATCAATCATTCCCACAAAAACATCATCGCCCCCGGTTGAAGACATGGCCGCGAGGGGCGGAAATGTACAACTGTTGCGAAAAAAGCCGGTAACGTACAGATTGGAACCTCCGATACACAGTGCCATGCCCTGATCGTTACCGGAACTTCCACCCTTGGCGCCCCAAAGACAAGCGCCATTGGAGGCATCCAGTTTTGCTACAAAGATATCGCCCCATCCGGAGCTGGTGAGATTGTTGGGTCCAAAGGTCACGGACGACTGGAAGAAGCCGGTAATAAAAACGTTATTAGCACCATCGGAAACAATGCCGTAAGCGTAATCATTCTGTGATCCACCCAGTTTAACGGCCCACTGCTCCACTCCGCTGCTGTTGTATTTGACAACAAAAATATCGTTCCAGGCTGCAGCTGCAATATTGAAAGAGCCGAAAGTCATGGAAGCCGCGTTGTAGGAACCGGCGATGTAGGCATTTCCGGCATTATCCACACAAATGGCATAGGCCGCATCGGCGAATTGTCCGCTACCTTTTTTTGCCCAGAGGCAGTTCCCGGAGGGATCATATTTGGCAATAAATACGTCATTATCACCTCCGGAAATAAGTTGAAAACTACCGAACGTAGCGGTGTCCTGAAAAAAGCCTGTGATGTAACTGTTTCCGGCCGCATCCACAGCAACAGATGTTCCCTCATCGTAGCCGTTACCGCCCAGACGGTTTGACCAAACCCATGACTGGGCTGAAATTGTTGTTACAGAAACAAGAGCGAACAGGCAGGTAAGAATGTGGTGCATAACAGGGCTTTTTAGGATAGGTAAAAATAAGGAAATCCTCTAAGGTTTAGTTAAAATGCGCCTCAGAAATAATGCCCGGTATACCTCCCCCCAGAGTACCATGAATTTCAGGTCATAAATGGGTGAATTATATGCCATGGAACTTACTTTACGTCCGACCAATGCAAAACGGTACCCCACATCAGCCCCGATGGCAAAATACCTCAGAACCCGGTAGTGAAC
This sequence comes from Bacteroidia bacterium, assembly GCA_020852255.1. Classification (NCBI taxonomy): domain Bacteria; kingdom Pseudomonadati; phylum Bacteroidota; class Bacteroidia; species Bacteroidia bacterium. Next base: position 50,188 of record JADZBD010000001.1, read on the forward strand.
GGAAACGGAAGGCTCATAAAGAAAAACCGGCTGTTCCAATTCACGAAATTCATTGCCGCCTGCCGAATACTCATAAAACATTTGTCCGAAACCCAGCTGCACGGGTATGCTGAGTTCCCAGTTCTTTCGGCTGTAATAAACATATTCGGCAAAGTAGCTGAAATAAACCATGCGGAGAACGGAGGGCACTGTATCCGGAAGGTTGTACTCGTTAAGAACCGGTTTTAAATAAATGAATGGGGTCTGATCTCTCCCCGCTTTAAACTCCGGTTTTTTCAACCAGCAGAACCCGGCTCCCATGCGGAATGTCTTATTCCATTCAGCACCCACCCGTGCATGAAGTACAGGGGCGCTGAATCCGTAGATAAAGGTGTTGCGTGTGCCGATGCCGCCGATGAGCCTGGGACGTACATCAAAGCGGATGGTATCCGCAGATGAGGCAGAAAGCAACAAAGCGGAAAGAAGACTCAGAACCGTGAACTGCACTCTACAATTCATGCTCAAAATTAGGGCATTTTACTCAGTATTCCGTTTCCAGGGCTGGTGAAACTGCACGTACGCCGTCTTTGTAATGATACATGATGCAATAGGAATAACGATTCCCCATGTACAGTTGTGTATCTGTCCAGGAATCTGTCTGTGATGGCACGGATAAATAAAAACTTAAAGGGTCACTGCCCTTCGCCCGGTAAATGCTCACAGAACGTACATCTTCCGGTGTACGAAAAAACAGATGAATACAATGCAGGCTGAGATCGGCTTTTATGGAATCCAGTCGCACCTGCCGGTTAACGTACTGTATACTTCTTGTTTCTGAATACGACTGATTTCCGGATGCATCCTTGCTCCTGAAACGTAACTGATAGGTTCCGGGCTGCGGTAAACTGTCATTTACACATTTCCCAAGGAGAGAATCCGGAATGAAGCGATTGAATCTGCTCCCGCTGTTCTCCCATTCCAGAAAAGTGCTGTCTGAGTTACCGGCAGAGAAAACCGCACCGCACCGGAAATACTTCCCTTCTGTTTCGAAACAAATGAATGAGGGTACGGGAGGAGGAAGTGTATCCGTCCTGAAAACCAACAGGGTATCGGACGGGGCGGAACTGTTGTGATGCTCGTCAACGGCGCGAATGAAATAAAATATTTCCGTTGTCAGGGTAAAAAGCGAGACCGTATCCGTGAATAACGTATCCGAAACGGGTGCACTGCTCCTCTCAGTGAATTCCTCCTGCAGGGCATTGGCGCGAAACACGCGGTAATAGGATGCGCCGGAGGAGCTCCACTGCAGTGTAACCAGCCCTTTCCTGTTACAGAATCCGTTCAGGTTTCCGGGTGCACGTGGCGGAATCGTATCGGGAACAAAATAATAAAACGGGAAGGATGCGTATTCCCCGCAGCAAATTCGTACATAACGAAAGGGGTCTTTGGCGGTAAAACGAATCTCGTTCGGTGTGCATTGCGTTGCGCTTTTTTTATCCTGCTGGGAGGTCACACTGTCGCCCGTGAATACCTGCCAGTTCCCTTCCCGGCACCCTCCCCGGTATTTAAGGACAAAAACATCGCCCGTATCTTTTCTTATTTCTTCAATCAACAGGTCTCCGCCGTGCTGAGCAGGTTTCCACACGATTGTTTTGCTCTCCATAAAATTTCCGCGGCGCCCGAACGGATCTATGCCGCACACCCTGTAACGGTAATTTCCTTCTACAGATGTGGAATCTGAAAAATAAACGGTGCGTGAAGTATCCGCCGCACTGCGCAAGGGCGTGATCAGCGGTAAACCGGCCGTTTCCCAATCGCCGGAATCTCTTTTCCGCTCTAACTTGTATCCTGTGTACTTTGCACCTGAAGGTTCTTCCCACTTCAGCAAAATATAATCCGCCCCGGGAATCGTGATAAGACTATCCGGCTCCGGAAGTTCCGGCAATTCCTCCTGCAGTTCTGTATTCACCCCGGCCAGCTGCAGCTTCACGCGGAGGCATCTGAACGGTAAATGCCAAATGCCGCCGCATCCTGCCGTACGTGCACAACCGAAATCACGGTCGAGCACCGAAGCAGCGAGCTGAAGCATTGTTCCCGTGCAGCGCAGTGGATCTGACCATACGGCCAGCGTGAAGCGAAAAGCCGGATTTGCTTCTACCTGCTTTCGCCAGGCTGAATCCTTCAGCGGCAAGGATCTGACCTGGAAACTCAACTGCTCTCCGCCCTGACCATACACTACCAGTGCTGCTCCTTCACGCAGCATCTGGTGCAATAAAATGCTGTCGAGTACCGCCCAGCGGACCAACAAGGTATCATTGCTCTGTAACCACTTCCCGGCTACTTTCTGTGCATTGGTGCTCAGAGAAAATAAAAGAAATATCCCCGCGAGGTATTTCATGGTCCGGTAAATGTGCAGTTATTTCCCGCCTCCAGATCAAAGGAACAGGAACCGTTCACGATACCCAGGATCGAATAGCTGCAGGCCACGTGACCGTGAAAATATCCGGGGTTGGGTCCCCTCGCGCTAAGCAGCATGGCCAGTGAACCATTCAGTAATGTAATATCAAAATCACCCCGGCACCAGTCGGCATGGCACCAGTCCGGCTGCAGATGACCTTTGATTCCGATCACGCCCTGAAGGTGCAGATACATTTGTCCCTGTGCCATCCACCCATTCATTCCCGGTTCTGCAATCGAACCGCAATGCAGATTGGGATTCAACCGTGTGAGCATCAGGTCTAATCCACATCCATACTGGAATCCTCCGTATAAAGTGAAAAAATCCCAACCTGTTTCCTTATACAGGGAGGAACCTATGCGTATGCCTCCCACAAATCCCTGTCCTTGCCCGAGCGCCTGCAGATCGCGCTGCTGCATAATTCCGGCATTACTCACCAGAGTACTCACCTGTGACGGTACCGGCAATGGCGGATCCAGTAAATTGCCGACCATAAAATAGGTATTGGCCGTGGCCCAGCCTGCCAGGGTAACCTGCGAAGGTGCGGCAGGGCGGCCGGCCATAAAGTACCAATGCACGGGGTCGATGTGCAGGCCCGCTGTTCCCTGTCCGCTTACCTGATCACCTGCCTTAATACTAACGCTGAACTGGGCATCAATGATCCTGTTCACCGGGTCGAAGAGCAGTTGTGCCTGTCCTTTCACCGTTGCGGGCTTTCCTGCTCTTTCCGCAACAGTAGCAAGCATGAATACATTTCCCTTCAATTTCACGGAACTGATTCCGCCTCCGGAATGAAAGTTCACTTCAAGCATCACATCACCATTGGCGGCTCGTTCCGAAGGAGTGTAATGAAACGTACACCCTGCCTTTAAGCCGAACGGATACTGCGCGTCGGGCAGATAGCGTTGCGTAACCGGACCGGGTGGTAGTCCGAGCGCAGCAATGTACTGCTCCGGTGTGGTTTTCTCAGGGCGCATATTCCTGCATAATCCGCCACTAAGACTTCGGATGGAAAATCCACTGACGCCAAGAGGAATCGTCACCGGAATATGAACGTCGGCATACCAGTAGCGGAAACCGCTGTTTCCGAAAACACAGCTTGCTGAAGCGGTATCGCGAAGAACATCCCGCACCATAAATTTCAGGGCTCCGCGAAAACCGGTTCCAAACTCCGGATCATTTTCGAACGAGGCCGCAATTCCTTGCAGATAAAACGCTCCCGTTTGCACATTCACCGAAATGCCGCCGATACGTAATTTATCGAATTTCCATTTTACTTTCTGTACGCTGTAGGGGTGATCACCCGGATAGGTCACCGTTTCTGTTTCATGTTTCATTTGTACCATCACACGCACCGAGGCGGAAAGCGGCTGCACGGGATCATCGGACAAATTCAGGGAAAGATCGGCTTTAATGGATGGTTTCTGGGGGTCAACTATTAACGACAGTGAGTGGATACTCAAAGGATAATGGTGAAGGGTGTTACTCCCGGACGAAGTAAAAGCAAACACGCCGCGAACCAGGTAAGGTGGTTCTGAGATCATGGTGAGCTCGTTTACGTCCAGTTTCCCTGTTCGGAAGGATGGATCTCCGAAAGAAATTCTTCCGTTAAGAACCAGTTTGGGTTTAAGCTTGCCCTGATGCTTGACCACTTCTATAAAGGAAGTGGGAAAAACATCTACACGGGAATGCATCGCCTGAAAGGAAAGATCGTTGCCGGCTGACAGTAAGAAACGGCAATCCGATTCTTTGAGCGACTCATTGTACGTCAGCGAGGCGGAATAATTCAGCTGCGCTGCCGAATCCATCAGCGGAATGCGGATCTTACCGTTGAACGCTCCTCCCTGCAGCCGGTTACACAGCCATTTGGCCGAGAGGGCATCCACAGAAAATCCCCATCCGTCCATATCGGCTCCTCCGTTAATCACCACGCCGTTTACCTGTATCTGACCTGAAAATCCGGCTTCATCAATCAAACATTTTACCGCCCGAACTGTGGAGCGTGTACCGGAAGATGAAATAGCCCGGGGGAGGGTAATGTTCAACTCCTCCAGGTAAAAACCTGTCCACAAAGGCAGTGTGCAGGAATACCCCGCAGGAAACTGCATTCCGGCCGCATTCTTTATTGAACTCATGTCCACCACCGCACGGGAAACGGAAAACGACCAGTCTTTTAGTCCACGGATACAAAAGGGTGTGATGCTTACTTCCGCCAAAAGATCATTCAGATCCTGTGTGTAGCATTGGAACACGGCCTTCACCTCTTTTTCCCATGTCCTGGCGGAATCCGGCAATAATTTTTCTCTGGAAAAAATAAATTCTCCCTTTAACTGAACGCCCTCGTAACCGTTGCAGTTCCAGTCTACATAATTATTTCCGTCGGCGGGGAATCGGAGTTTAAGTCCGGGGAAGAGATCGATGGTGTGGTCACTCACCAGCATTAAACGCGCCTGTGGTCCGCCGATCACTCCCCTGGGATTGAACATCACTCGGCGGGCGGCAAAACAGATTTTCCGGCCGGCGCCGGGAAACTGCAAAGCCATATAGGCATTGAAATATGCGCCTTCCGGAAGAAAAACAGCGGAGTCAATGGCGATGAGATAGGAAAAATTTCCAATCTGCCGTCGAATACCAACCGGCAGGTCTGCCAGGGAATCCGGACCATGGTCGCCCACGATCCGGTTCTCTGTTTCCACTTTCTGCAAAACCGACAATACCAGCAACTGTCCGGGATCCGGAAGCGTATCCTGCGCACGCGCTGCTCCCAAGAGAAGCAGGAAGGCGCAAAAAAATAATACCGCCCGCCGGGGAACACGGTTCAGATCTGTCCTGTCCATTTGCATAGCGGGACAAATGTAATTGCGTAAAAAAGCCGGAGGTGTTTCCCCCGGCTCTATTTTAGAACCAATCTGGTTTTATTTTAAAACCTCACTTCTTTCCACGTCCCATCACCGCCACCCATCCCGCTTTCACTGTATTCTTGCTGTCGGCCACCCACAAAACAAAATAATACACTCCATCGCTCACATCCATCGCATTCCAGTTGTTGAGGTAATCCGCGGTCTCGTAAATAAGATTTCCCCAGCGGTTATAGATCACAATACGGCTGCCAGGAAACTGATCCAGGTTATCGAAAACAAGGTATTCGTTGTGCGAATCGCCGTTGGGTGTTATCACGTTGGGAACTGAGATAGAATCCACAATCTCCAGGCAAATATTGGCCGTGTCGCGACAACCAAGATTACTCACTACTACGAGTTCTATGCAATGGGTTCCCGAACCCTGCAAATACTGAGTGGGAGGATTTTGAGAAGTAAAAGAAGAATCTCCGAAGTTCCAGAACCAGGCAATAATATTTCCACTTCCTCCTGTGGAACCGTCGGTTACGCTGAAAGGAGTAGAACTTGAACCTGCCATTGGATTAACTGTAAATGCTGCGGTGGGACCGGCCAGGCTGTTCACCGTTCCTGTTGCAGTGGTGGTACATCCGTTCGCATCGGTAATGGTTACAGTGTAAGTGCCACCGTTCAGATTTCCCAGTGCTGCTCCGTTACCGTTAACAGGTGCCCAGGAATACGTGTATGGTCCTGTTCCTCCTGTTACATTCACATTCACGCTTCCGGTACTCATACCGCAGGTGTCGGCCGCAGTGGTAGTGGGCGCGCTCATGGGTGCCGGCTGTGTAACGGTAACAGTGGCTGTTGTACTGCAACCGTTAACGTCCGTAATAGTTACCGTGTAGATTCCCGCGGCCAGGCCGGTGGCAGTTTGCAAGGTCTGAGAAGAAGGTGACCATAGGTATGAATACGGAGGAGTTCCTCCTGCCGGATTCACACCCGCGCTTCCGTTCGTTCCGCCGGCACACGTTACATTTACCAGTGCCGATGCTGTTGCAAGTAACTGCCCCGGCTGTGTGATGGTTACAGTGGCCGTAGCTGTGCAGCCATTGGCATCCGTGATGGTGACCGTATAAGTTCCTGCCGTCAGCCCGGTTGCGGTGGAATTAGTACCGCCTGAAGGTGACCAGTTATATGTAAAGGGTGCCGTTCCTCCGGAAGGTGTGGCGGTAGCTGTACCGGTAGACTGACCGAAGCATGCCACATTCGTAGAAGTGGCTCCCGCCGTCACCGGATTGGGTGAACTAATTACAATCGTGTCCATTCCTGCAAGGCAGGCTGCATCACTCACTGTTACGATGTACGTGCCCGGACACAACCCTGTTGCAGTTTGTGTGGTTTGCACCGGCACAGTATTCCAGGTGTATGAATACGGCGGCGTTCCACCGTTCGGTGTTACGGTAGATGTTCCACTGCAAGGATTACATGCTGAACTTCCGTTGGTAGCTGTTACAGGTAATACTCCGCTCTGTGGTACACAGGTGGTGCAGGCAGTGGTTTGCCAGTAAAGTCCGATCATCATCAGGTTGAAACAATCAGAACCGTTTCCGTCGGCGCCAAACGTTGAATTGGTCTGAGAACTTGTAACCGTAGTGCTCTGGTCTACAAAATTCCACCAGTCGTCCGCAATGTTGAAATACGGGCTGCCGTTCACACTCACCATTCCGCCGATGCTTTGAAAATCGGCTATGATCAGAAATCCACGGGCGAGGCTGGGTGTGGCGCAAACAGATAAGCCGGTCATAGTACTGGGATTCTGCGTTCCTATTCCCACATTACAACCATCCCAAATCACAATGTCGCCCAGATAAGTCATTGAAGGGTCGGAATAAATAATGATCAATGTAGCACCGTCGGCATCGTTACCAGGGGTTGTGGTGCTGGTAGGCAAACCGCTCACCATATAATTCCCATTACCCTGAATAATGGAAGTCACATCCGCACGGTAAGAGTAGGTGCCGCTGTAACCCCAGCATTTATCCTGACAGTTTCCGATCATGGTCATGGGAAAATTCTGCGTAGTATTTGCCGGATTGGTGATCGTTGCGGTTACCGCCATTCCGTTTCCGGAAGCATCCATGTATAAAAATGCTTTTTCAATCACAGCGCAAACAGGAAGTCCTGCAATGGAATAGGTTGCAGGCTGAAGAACACCGGGAGGAGAAAAACGCTGTCCCAGTTTGTTGGTAGCGGTTACATAATTCAGGCCGCATTTTGAAAGAGTGTACGTTTGCCCGAGTGAACCACTGCCGTCAAAAGGTGCCGGAATTTTTGCTGTGGTAGTGTTTGGTGGCGCACAGGTGCCGGGGACAATCTGCGGAGTGATTTGTCCGAAGAGTGAATGCAGAAATACTAATCCTGTTAACAGTGAAAAGAACTTCATGATCTATTTGTTTTTTAATACCGTTAGATAACCGTAACGCACCGTGTTCTTTCCGTCGTTCACAGTCAGAATAAAATAATAGGTTCCATCGCTCACGTTTTTTGCATTCCAGTCGTTAGCATAACTGCCATTCTCGTAAATAAGATTTCCCCAGCGGTTATAGATCATCAGGCGGCTTCCGGGATAGGCTTCCAGATTTTTAAATTCCAGCATGTCATTCTGCCCGTCGCCATTGGGTGTAATCACATTCGGGATCATTACACTATCGGCAATCAGGATGCAATCTGTAGTGGAATCCGTACATCCCAGGCTGTTGGTAACAATAAGTGTAGCACAGTAATTTCCCTGCGTCGTATATGTTTGCGGCGGCGGATTCTGTGTGGTATAGGTGTTGGTTCCGATGATCCATGTCCATGCCACAAGGTTCCCTCCTCCTCCGCTGGAACCATCACTGAACTGCACGGGTTCGTTTGTAGCATACGAAGTTTGGGATGTATTAATCACCGCTGTGGGTCCGGCGAGATTTCCCACATTCTGACTCACCGTAGTGGTACAACCATTCGCATCCGTTATAACACATGAATAGGTGCCCGCATTCAATCCGGTTGCGCTGGCGCCGGTTTGTCCGTTCGACCACTGGTAGGAATAAGGGCCGGTTCCTCCCGAAGGGATGACGGCGGTAAAGCCGGTTCCGATAGAGCAAGTATCGGTTCCGTTTGCTCCGAGAACCGTTAGTGGTAGTGGTTCAGTAACGGTGACCGTTCCGGTATACGTACAATTTCCGTCGGAAACCGTAACGGTATAAACGCCTGCTCCAAGACCGGAAATGCCGGGAGTAGTAGCCCCGGTGGACCAGTTGTATGTGTAAGGCCCCGGACCTGTAACGGTAATATTGGCTGAACCGTTGGTTTGACCATTACAAAGAATATTGCCGGAAGTAAGCGAGAGGCCGGGAATTCCTATGTTCACACAAACCGTATCGCTGAAAGAAGCATTGCTGCATCCGTAAGTTACTGTGGCCTGGTAACAGGTGTTGGTAGTAGGAGTCACGGTGATCTGTGCTGTGTTGCCCACGTTCTGCAGGTTTGAAAGATCGGTCCAGGCAATGGTATAACTGGTGGGTGGTCCGGAAGGCGACCAGCGGTAGCCATCATTCGTGACCTGCCATTGCGTCGGATAATTTCTTCCTGTTACAAAATCTGCCTGTGTGCCATTGTTATTGTGCAGACCGTGAATAGCCGCACCTCCGTTCCAGGTGGAGCAGATCTGGCTAAGCATAATATGTGTTTCGATGATATTGGTAGTTTCAAAAAGAACCATCTGTCCGGTGTAAAGCAGGTTATTGCAGGAGAAATAAGGAACATTTTCAAAGCTGACCACAAAATACCTGAAGGGGGCGGTACCGTAGGTGTTGTAGCGGATAATCCCACCAACACTGGGATCTATATCCACCCATGGACCCATGATGGCATCCACAGGAGTCATATTGGTGAGATAATTCGGATCCGGAATCGCCGCATTGATCGGCCAGGGAGAATATTGATTGGCCTGAGTGAGATCGAAGCAGAGGTAATTGTTGGTGGAGATCAGCAGATCCGTGTGCGGTGTTCCGTAAAAACAAAAAGTAAAACCGATGGGAATAACACCGGAATATTCATCATCCACCGGCACGGGCAGCACGGTTCCCTGGTTAAAAGGAACAACCGGAGCGTAAGGGATTGATGCCACCGTATAGGCGGTGGACTGCGGGATATTAGTAACAGAAGCTGTGAGTGTTGCATTTCCTGCACAAAGCGTGGTATCAGTTCCGGCATTGATGAACTGGTTCTGTGCGATACAGACACTTCCGAAGGCAACGAAAAACAGGAACGGGGCGATCCTCATAAACTCTGGAATAGGTAATCTCTTAATAATCAGACTATAAATATACCCATGAGGTTGCCTCCCGCGGCGAGGTATTTTTAAAAATTCCGGGTTGCCCGAACACACTGAAACCTAAGCCATTGGCCTTCAGGGACAGGGGCATGCGGGCTGCGTTCAAAAGTGTACCTTTGCTGGCCTTAAAATCGAATGAAACACATCCGTAATTTTTGCATTATCGCGCACATTGACCACGGGAAGAGTACCCTGGCGGATCGCTTGCTGGAAGTAACAAAAACCATCAGCAAGCGGGAGATGATGGATCAGGTGCTGGACGACATGGATCTGGAACGTGAACGCGGGATCACGATCAAGAGTCATGCGATCCAGATGATGCATGAAGTGCGCGGGAAGAAATATATTTATAATCTGATTGACACCCCGGGGCACGTTGACTTCTCGTATGAGGTATCCCGTGCCTTGGCCGCCTGTGAAGGAGCATTGTTGCTGGTGGATGCCTCTCAGGGGATTCAGGCCCAAACCATTTCCAACTTATACTTAGCCATTGAGAACGGCCTGGAGATCATTCCGGTTTTAAATAAGATTGATCTACCTTCAGCAGATCCGGAAACGGTGAAGGATCAGATTGTAGATCTGGTGGGATGTAAGCGGGAGGAGATTTTGCATGCCAGCGGAAAAACAGGTCATGGAGTTCCTGAAATTCTGGAAGCCATTGTAGATCGCATTCCTCCTCCCAAGGGAGATCCGAATGCTCCTTTACAGGCATTGATCTTTGATTCGGTTTTCAATTCTTTTCGTGGGATCATTGCCTATTTCAAGGTGGTGAACGGCACATTGAAAAAAAACGACCTTGTCAAGTTCATTGCCACTGAAAAAGAATACCATGCGGATGAGGTAGGCGTTCTGAAACTGGGAATGGAAGCATGTCCGGAGATTTCAGCAGGAAACGTGGGATATATTATTTCAGGAATCAAAGCCGCCGCCGAGGTAAAAGTGGGAGATACGATCACGCACGTTGAAAACCCCTGTGCAGAAGTGGTAAAAGGGTTTGAAGATGTAAAACCGATGGTATTTGCGGGAATTTATCCTGTGGATACAGAAGACTATGAAGAGCTGCGGGATAGTATGGAGAAGCTGAAGCTGAATGATGCCTCGCTCACCTGGGAACCGGAGAGTTCAGCTGCGTTAGGATTTGGTTTCCGTTGCGGGTTTTTGGGAATGCTTCATATGGAGATCATTCAGGAACGGCTGGAGAGAGAATTTAACATGACGGTGATTACCACGGTACCCAACGTATCGTATTACGCCTATACCATGAAAGGGGTGGAACTTCACCTCAAGAATCCATCTGATTTTCCGGACCCAAGTACATTGGAGCGTGTAGAAGAGCCATTTATCAAGGCAAACATCATTACAAAGGCAGAATTTGTTGGATCTGTGATGGGCTTATGCATTGAAAAGCGGGGAAGCATCATCAATCAGAGTTATCTGACCACAGACCGTGTGGAGTTGGTATTTGAAATGCCTTTGGCAGAGATCGTATTTGATTTTTACGACAAACTGAAAACCATTTCAAAAGGGTATGCTTCTTTTGATTACCATCCGATAGGATATAAAACTTCCGACCTTGTCCGATTAGATATTTTAGTAAACGGCGACATGGTAGACGCCTTGTCGGCTTTAATTCACCGCGACCGGGCGTACGATTTCGGGAGAAAGATTTGTGAGAAACTAAAAGAGCTGATTCCGCGACAGCAGTTCCAGATAGCCATACAGGCAGCGATAGGTGCAAAGATTATTGCCCGGGAAACAATTTCTGCCTTGCGAAAAGACGTAACTGCAAAATGTTACGGAGGGGATATTTCACGTAAGCGTAAACTTCTGGAGAAGCAGAAAGAAGGTAAGAAGCGCATGCGCCAGATTGGTGCGGTGGAAATTCCACAATCCGCTTTCATGGCGGTTTTGAAACTGGATTAACAGAGCAGACCTGCCTGCGCTGCCGCTTCGGCAGGCAGGCTACCGAACGGACTTAGCTTGCTCCTGTATGTAAATCTACTGCCTGAAGTCTGCTTCATTTTAAAAACTGGGATCCGGATGCTTAATGTGAGCTGCGTAAATATAGCACTCTTTAACATAAATAAAAAACCCCGGCTGTTGACCGGGGTTCTATGTGATTGGGTGTGCATCAATTCTTGTACTTGATCTCGATCTTGGTCTCACCTACTACCTTGAACGTTGTGCGACGGTTCTTCTGGTGGGCTGCCTCCTTCTCCTTCGTCGTCTTTAATGCATTGATGAACTTTTGACTGTGCGTAACTACCGTGCCGTCCTTCTCCGTATACGACCATGGTACCGTTTCTCCATATCCCTCTGAGGTTAACCGCTTCGGATCAATGCCCTTCGTAATAAGATACTCCACTACACTCTTCGCACGACGCTTCGAAAGATCCAGGTTGTAGGAGTCTGATCCCCTCGTGTCTGTGTGAGCACTGATCTGAATGCTTACGTGCTCGTTCAGCGTAAGAAAATCTGCCAACGTGTCCAAAATCTGCTTCGAACGGGGCCGCAGCGTCGCCTTGTCAAAGTCGTATTCAATGCCCTCAATCACAATCTCACCACCGGGTATCGGTGTAAGGTAAAAATCCTGAATGAAACTTTCGCTCTCTGTCTTGTCCTTCGTAGTCACTGAAGCGGCGTCGCTGAAAAACTTGTTCTTCTGTGCCTTTATAAACCATTCGGCATCCTCCGGAAGCGGAGTCTCGTAATATCCTTTGTCATCGGTAATGAACATCATCGGCTCCCTGTTGAATCCCACATCCTTAAAAGATACCAGAGCGTTCGGAATTACCTCGTTCGTCTCTGAATTATAAACCACCCCGCTTATGCTGAAAATCGGCGGATTCTTCACCACCTCGTAAACTTTGTAACAATAGGTCGGCTCCGGACCGCATCCTACACACTGCTCACGGTCACTTGAGAAATACGCCGTCTTCTGATCGTTCAGAATAACAAAATACGCATCGTCTTTGCTCGAATTAACAGGGCCTTTCATATTCACAGGCTGCCCCCATACGGTGTCCGTTTCCGTAGCGTATGTTTTGAAAATATCCAAGCCCCCGAAACCCATGTGCCCGTCTGATGAAAAGTACAATGTGGTGGTTTTGCTGCTGTAAAAAGGACTTACTTCGTTCTCTGAACTGTTAATATTGCTCCCCAGGTTCACCGGGGTGCCGGGGTTGCCGTTCTCATCGAGCGAACAATACCAAATATCCATTTTACCTTTTCCGCCCGGACGATCTGATGCAAAATAGATCTTATCCTCCTCAAAATTCAGTGAAGGGTTCATGGAACGGTATCCGTCTACGTTTACTCCGGGCAGCTTCATGGGCTGAAGCCACTTGCCGTTCATGTACCTGGCCAGGTAAATATGACACTCCTTCGGATCCGCCGGATTCCAACGGGTGAAAAACAACATGTCCTTATTCACTGACAAATACGGCGATCCTTCATGCATACCCGTGTTAACATTCCCTTCCAGCAGCATCGGTGCTGTCCAGCTCTGTCCGTTCTTCGTGATCGTAAAGATGTCGCAGAGGTAAAACGGATCCTCCTGCTCTTCTTTATCCTCAGTGTTCGTCACTTTCCCGTCCTTCCGGGCCGAGGTAATCAGCATCTCCACATTCATCTCTGCAAAAGCAGTGGCAAAGGTGGCGCTGGCTTTCGGTGAGTTCACTGTAGTGTCCATTAAGGATATCACGGTGTTCTTCTTTGTGCTGTTACTGTCCATCGCAAAATAACAACTCAGCGCTCCCGCACTCGCCCGCTTGTATTGATAACTGCCTTTCAGGAGTGAATCCGCTGTAATAGACTCGAATATCTGCAGCGCGTCGTGATACTTTTTGTTCGTCATCAGTATCATCCCGAACCACATCTTATCCTCCGGATACCGCTTTTCGTCAATTTTCAATGATTTACGGTACCATATCTCCGCCTTATCGTAATTACGGATCAACCGGTAACACTCTGCCACCCGGTGTACTACATAATCATAACCAATTCGCTGGGTGATGTTCTTCACCACGCTGGTATCTTCCTGCATCACTTTGGAAGTGTCTGTTCCTGTGGAATCCAGAGGGGGTACAAATGTGCGTATGTCGTACGGAAATAAATAATCTCTTGAATGCATCGTGCCCGGCTCTATCACCCGCTGGTAATACTCCACCGCAGAAGCGTAATCTCCTACTTTATAGGCATCTTCCGCATACTGAAGCCATTCCTTCCGTGTTTGGGAAAAGGCTAAACCGCCGCAGAGATAAAAAAGAAAGAAAACGGATAACAGCTTTTTCATAAACGGGGACAATTATTTGCACGTTGCGGACCGGTTCGCCGCCCGGTGTAGGTCACGGACAGTTCAAGACCTCCGCGGTGATTGGTGTAAGGATTCAGGGATGAGGTATTAATGTCGTAACTAAGACGGTAGATCCACGGACCCATTTTCAACCCCATCTCCATCACTATCGCGTCATCTTCACTATGGTAAAAATTCTCCTTCGCGGTTACCGGACCCGACAAGCGGAAGGTAGGACCGAAAATCAGAAATACATCCTGCTCTTTCAGGTAATAATGACCGTGCACCGAAAACGTGAATTCGCGCGCATTGGTCTGACGTAGCAGGAGAAATTTAGGCAGAAGCTGCAGCTTGTCGTTGATAGAGAAACGTACGCCCCCGTGAAAGGTGTGATGAATAGGCAAGCGGTTATCGGTTCCATAAAACGATTCCTTCGGGCGCGTCAGGTGCCGCACACTGTATCCGAAAAAGGGATTCACACGTACCGCGTCTTTGGCATAATAATAAATGAATCCTGCATTCAGATCCGGCATGAAAATGCCTTCATCTCCCATCGTCTCTCCTGAAGGTATGCTGGTATCAAAATACCCTCCGTTGGAATAGCTGTATTGCTCGTCCCAGGTAAGTTTGGAAAACTGAATACTCTTCTGTATAAATCCCAACTGAGCTCCCATGGAAATATGGTGGTATTCTTTCTCCTTGTCCAGGATCAGATCATAGGATCCGGAGGCAAGAAAACTGAAAACGTTGTAGTTGCCTGTGCCCGCTCTGTAATCCATCAGCTGCCCGCCGGCCGCAAACTTTCCCAGCGGCATGTCGAAAGATCCGGCAAAGGTCTGGAAGGGATGATGCGCGATGGCACTCCACTGCGTGCGATAGTGCGCATGCACACGGTAATAGCCTTCAAACAAGCCGGTCATAGCCGGATTTACATTCAGCGACGCGCCGTCGTATTGTGTCAGGTGAAAATCCTGGGAGCGCATCATCGTTCCGGCCAAAAACAGGGCCAGTACCGGAACGGATTTTATCATGGTTCTCATAGTGCTTTTCATTGGGGTTGCTGCGCTTATCTCACCAGGGTAACATCTCCCTTCAGAACGTGCGAAACGTCATCCTCGGTAACACCTGTCACCGTCCAGACATATACACCCAGCGGTTGTTCCTTGCCGTCGCGTGTTCCGTTCCATCCTTTCGCCTGATCATTGGAAATGAACAGCAGTTCTCCCCAGTTGTTATAGATCCGGAATTCCAGCTCCTTGAACGGACCGCCCTTAACAAGCAGTTCATCATTGAACCCGTCACCGTTGGGTGAGAAACCACTCGGTACCAGTGGCGGAAGAGCAACAATCACTTCGTGATATACCGTATCAATACAACCATTGATATCTGTTACAATCAGCATCACTATAAAGGTTCCGCCGGTGGAATAGGCATGACTGGGATTCTGAACGTTCGAAGTAGTAGAATCACCGAAATTCCAGAACCAGGAAATGATGTTTGTCTGTGACTGATCTGTGAAATTCACCGTTTGTCCGACCACTGCCGTATAATCATCAATACCAAAGGCAGCCAAAGGTGCAGGATTCACTGTTACCGACTGTGTTACAGTATCTGCACAACCTGCCGAATTGGTCACGATCAGGCTTACGTTGTAATTCCCTGCGCTGCCGTAATTATGCACAGGATTCTGGGAAGTGCCCGTTTGTGAATCACCAAAATTCCAGGTCCAGCCCGTGATTGTTCCGGTGAGTGTAGTGGAAGAGTCTAAAAATTGTACCCCATCGTTCTGGCAGGCATTCAGCAATCCGAAATCGGCAACCGGCTGATAATATACATTCACCGTATCTACGAGCGTATCACTGCAACCATTGGAGGAGGTTACCACCAATGTTACAGTGTAGGTTCCGCCTGCACCGTAAATGTGCGTGGGATTCTGGTTGTTGGAGCTATTGTTGGCACCGGAGGGAGGATCTCCGAAATTCCATGTCCATCCGGTAATCACTCCCACCGTGGTGGTGGATCCGTCCGTAAATCCTGTGGGCGACCACGGACACACATTCGTGGAAGCAAACTGAGCAGTCGGTGCAGGGATGAGCGTCATGAGCAGGGAATCATGCTGCGGCAAACATCCCCCGTTATTCGTGGTATAAAAGTGCAGCCATACAGAACCATTCGCGTTATCCGCTGCGCTGGGAACATAGGTTGGATTCAGGATAGCATTTGAGGGAAGGAACTGCCCGGTTCCGGAGCTGGTCCAGTACCCTGCTCCGGTAGTGGTAGTGGCCGAGAGCGGAATCCATGCGCCTGCACAGGCTGAATCGTTATTTGTAATTGCCACAGAAGGCGGCGGTGTGAAAAAGATGGTTACCGTGTCGCAGGTAGGTAAACAATTCCCGTTACCGGTGGTGCAGAAAAGAAGAACCACAGATCCGTTTGCAGTATCCTGCGGCGTGGGAATGTAATTCGGGTTCACAATATTCGGGTTGGGAACAAATGTTCCGTTGCCGGTAATAATGGTCCACGATCCTCCCGTAGCCGGAGGTGTGAACGTTCCGCTGAGCGGCACATAAGCCGTGTCCTGACAAACGAAAATATCGCTGCCTGCACTGGCGCCCGGTCCGGGCGTAAAGGTGATCACAATGGTGTCTGTATCAGCTGTACACAAGCCATTGCCGGTGGTGATAAGCAGTAAAGTAGCCGATCCGTTGCTCACCTCCAAAGGCGTAGGCGTGTACGTAGGATTGAGTACGGTGTTACTGGGCGTGAATGTTCCGTTTCCGATCCATAAACCGCCGGTAGCATTCAGTACGGTACCTCCCAGGGCTATGGTTGGACTATTCGTACAGGCAATCGTGTCATTCCCGGCATTGGCAATGGGCCTGCCCTGAATGGTGATCACCTGTGTAATGGTATCTACACATCCGGCGGTGGAACCAATGATGAGTGTAACCGTATAGGTTCCCCCGTTATTGTAAATATGATACGGGTTCTGCTGCGTGGAGGTATTATTCGGCCCTGATGGCGGATCACCGAAATTCCAGGTCCATGCATTGATGTTATTGCCCGGCGAAGCCGTGGACGCATCTGTAAAAAACACGGTATCTCCTGCACATACCGGAGCGGTGTTTGTAAAGCCTGCCGCAGTGGAAGCAATTGAAATAGTATCGTAGGCGGTATCCGCGCAGGCTGTTCCCCAGTTGGATATAAGCATTACGGTGTAAGGACCCACGCCCGGATAAGTGTAGCAGGGAGGATTCGCTGAATAGGAAGTATCCGTTGTTACAGAAAGATCACCGAAGTTCCAGAAATAGGAACTGGCAGGAGGGGCCGTGGTATTGTTGAAACATACGGTGTTTCCGCCCGAACAATTACCCTGCGGCGTGAAGGACGCTACAGCCAGGGGCGGACAATAGACCACATTGAACTGGAAATCGCGAAGGATCTCGCCGATTTTTTGCCCATTCCGGAATTCCTCGCATTTAATCCCAACCACAAACTGACCAACATAAGGCGGACTTCCGTTGAGCAATCCCGTGCCCTGGTTAATGGTTAGCGCTCCCGGAGGACCTCCCAGCGCATTGGTAGGTCCATACATAAAGGTGGGAGGATTACCCGGATTGGTATTACTCCAGGTGATGGGAGTAAAAGTGGCTACGTTCAGCGGGAACGTAGGTGCATTATCATCAAATGGTGTATAAAGAGAGTAAACAAGCGAATCGCCGTCGGCGTCCGTAGCACTGTGATCAAAATTCAGCGGCTGGTTCTGACAAACAAACACCGGCGGAAACTGAGACCATTGAGGAGAGGAGTTAGTGAGCCATTGGGTGTTGTCGGGGATGTAGGTATACCAGGTTTCTCCGGTTGCCAGGGGATTCACTACGTTCCCAAGGGAAGAGTTGCGGCAGCAATACTGAAAATACACATGGTATCCTCCCGGATTGGGAGGAATATTATTGACCACGCGGGAATAAATGGCTTCTTCCAGACAGATACCCGGATTCGTAACACAGGTATCAATATTCAGAGGAACGAATGAAGCGCCGGGGAAAGGAATGCTCACTGTGGTAAATGCCGTTCCGTTGGGAAGACGCACAAGAATATTCGCAGTTCCCGGGAAGGAGGCATTACCGGGAGCGCAATCACGGTACAACTTCAGGATGAAACGGTAGGTGGAACCTCCCAGGTGCTCATAGGTCAGCGAGCCTCCCACAATGTGGGTTGCGAAGGCTGTGACGGGGGCAATAAAAAGAACTAAAATGAGAAGGGGTAAGAATTTTCTCATGATCCGGTGAATTTAGGGTGCATAAAAATATAAAAAAATACTGAAAACCAGTGGGTTTACTCAACTTTGCCCATCTTTTCCAGTATCCGCAAAACAGACGTATCCAAAGGCAATAAGGTTGGTTACTGGTTCAAAAATTCATTCACCTTGACAAAACCATTTAACTTATTGATTTTATGGCATTTAACTAAATATCGAGGCGCCGGACCTCACCGGTCTATTTCTATATTTGCGGAATGGCGAAAAAAGGCAAGGCAATAAGTCAAACTCCAAGGGGTTCATTGTTCCGGCAATACCGTACCATTTGCCTGACCCTGGCAGCCACTGCTTTTTTCCTCTATTTCAATACTCTGGGGCACGAATATGCCTTCGATGATTCGGTAGCCATTACTGCGAACGAATTCACAAAAAAAGGGGTTCAGGGTATTCCGGATCTGATGACGAAGGACCTTTTTGCGGGGATTTACGGGCAGGGGCTGGAGATCGGGGGTGGCCGGTGGCGACCACTTTCGCTGGTTACTTACGCCATTGAATGGGAGATAATGGGTGGGCCCTCGCCGGGACTAAGTCATTTTATTAATGTACTGCTTTACTCCGTTTGTATAGTAATGCTTTTCCTGGCGCTCATCCGGCTCACAGAACATCCCTTACTTGCGTTGATGACTTCGGTACTTTTTCTGGTTCATCCGCTGCATTCGGAGGTAGTAGCGAATATCAAATCAAGGGATGAGATCTTCTCTCTTCTTTTTATTCTGGCGTCTGTTTGGTACCTGCTGAGCGACCGTGCGGGTGTCCAATGGAAAGCGGCTTCTTTTTTCGCACTGGCGCTACTCTCGAAGGAGAACGGAATACTTTTCCTGTTGTTCTTTCCTTTCCTTCTTTTTCTGATCCGGAAGCTTCCGGTAAGGGATGCGCTGAAACGCTCACTGCCGCTACTCATTACCGGTTTAGTTTATCTTATCATCCGGTCTGTGCTGGTGGGAACAGTGGGCGACAAAAGTACGGCAGACCTGATGGAAAATCATTTGTTCGGTACAGGATTCGGAGAACGGACCGCGAGCGTTGCACTTATTTTCTGGGAATATCTATGCCTCTTTTTCTTTCCGCATCCGCTCTCCAGCGATTACTCTTTTAATCAGATTCCTGTTGTGGGTTGGGCGGATTACCGTGCGATCCTTTCATTTGTTGTTCACGGGGCGCTGTTGGTTATCGCTGTGCTTATTCTGAAACGTTCCCCGCGCGAAAGAAATTCCGGAATTACCCTCTCCGACATGATTGCTTTCGGTATCCTGTTCTATCTCATTCAACTTTCACTGGTTTCGAACCTGCTGTTCAATGTTGGTGCTCCGCTGGGAGAACGATTTACCTTTACGGCAAGCCTGGGCGCCTGCCTGGCGGTGTGCGCGTTGGTACTTTGGTTGCTGAAAACCTCCATAAAAGAAGCAGAATGGAAGAGCAAACCGATGTTGATCATTCTTCTTCTGTCAGTACCGCTTGCTCTAAAAACCTTTTCACGCAATCCCGACTGGAAGAATAATCTTACACTCTTTGCGGCCGATATCCATCACGCGCCGAACAGTGCAAAGGTTCACTTCTATCTGGGTAATTCCCTTTACAACGCGGCAATGGATAATAAAGGCCTTCCCGAATACAAAGAGCAGTTACTGGCTTCAAGGGGGCCACTTCACCGCGCCACTCAGATTCATCCCGGCTTTCATCACGCCTGGAACAAACTGGGAACAGTGTATGCAGAACTGAAAATGCCGGACAGTGCCATCGTTTGCCTTGAAACTGCTCTGGCTGCCGTACCCGAAAACATCAATTTGAAATCAGGAGAAAAAGATAAGGTGCTCTCAATGGACAGAACGGGTGTAGATGCTCTGGCCACGCTGGGATCCGTTTACGGAGAACAGAAAGGCGATTTTACTAAAGCGATCTATTACCTGAATGAATCTCTGCGGTTCAATCCCAACAACTTCCCTGCCCTGCAGAACCTGGGGATCGCCTATGCAATGAAAGGAGACACTCCGAATGCCATTGCGGCCTTTGAACGTGCTGCCGCACTGGATCCCAACAACGGGCAAACCTACCTGAACCTTGGAAAACTGTACGGAAATTCAGGAGACATGAAGCGCGCGAATATGTATTTTGAAAAAGCGAAATCCCTGGGAGTTGAGGTTCGTTGATTAGTAGCCCACTTTTCGCTTCCCTGTTTCAGCCAAAAATATTCTCACGGGATCAAGAATCTTTGCGTTTCCGCCGGGCATCACCACAGCGGCATCCACAATGGTAATAGAGGAGCCGGGGTTCAGAAGAAAAAGTTTTTCCCGCATGGTCAGGTTAAACTTATTTCCGGCGGTGGTTAACGTATCAGTTTGTCCCGATGCGTCTGTATAAACCATAGAGAAACCGGTCACCGGCAAAAACACTTTCTGACTTTCGAGAAAAGCTGTGATTCCGTTTCGGATGTGAAGATCCCAGAGATCCATTACAGAATCCCTTTTCACGCCGCAGACTTTAAGAACAGGTTGCGGGGCGCGGCGTATGGTATACTTTCGTGTAAAACAAACGGCTCGTGTTCCGTCCGGAAGGATCTCCAGCACGGTAATCAATGCAGAAACATCTTTTTCATCTACTGTAACAGAAAACAGGCTGTCTTTTCTTTTGATCTTTCCACCCGTCACCATGATCCCGCCTACCTTAAATTCCCCGGTGACTCTGAGTACGAAATAATTTTCCTGTTCTGTCCACAATGCCGAATCATTGGGCCATAAAGAAACCCGCATCGCATCGTCTTTTACCTTAAACACCACCGTATCCTGCGCCTTAGCAGGAAGGATCAAGAGTAGAAAGCAACCCGCTGACAATAACGGTAGGCGCATGTGTTCTCAAAGATTAAGAAGGCGGCGGGCATCCTGCTCGGAACCTATCCTGCCCGGGTGAACAGTGAGCGTGTATACGCAGGCACCGTGCTCAGGTTTCGCCTTTTTGAAATCTTCTGCGCTGAGGGTGGCTATTCTTCCGTCGGCGGTTAGGGTCCATAACTGGTTCCGGGTTTTAGGATTGTACCTGAAACTCCGTATAGTATCCCCGTAGTAGGTAAACATCATGTTCCTCCCCTGCTCCACCAGGTAAACCGTGCCCAGTTTAAGGGGCTTACCTGTCTGGTCTTTAAAACTGGCGATAATCTCCATTCCTTTGGGAAGAAGCTTCGGACAATCGCTGTTATAGATTCCAAAACGCTCCACATTGAAAACACGCATGACTGTTTGAGTATTCGCCGTAACCAGTTTCTGCCACTCCTGCAGCTTTTTTCCTTCCGTGTTATCGAACTCTACTTCCCCAACGTAGCGTGCGTTCAGTTCACGAAGCATGTTGAGGTCGGCTGTTAGTTTTTTCTCCCTCCGGCGGAGGTCCTGATGATACTTCTCCAGTATGGCATTTGCTTTTTTGATATTCTTCTCTCCCAGCACCGGGCGCGCTTTCACTGTGATCTTCTGCGTCCAGTCGGTAAACTCAAGCACACACCATCCGGCACTGTCGGCCGACTTCATCCTTACATTTCTCCACGTTTTTGTGGAATACATCTTTGCAAATTGTTTTTCTTCTGGAGCCACGGCAAACTTAAGGTTCCGGTACCCGGCCCACTCAGGAAAACGCACTGTATCCAGATCCACCACCAGCAGTAATTCATTGCCGCGGGGTATAAAAGGAGAAGGCGGGATGTTTTTTTTCAGTTCCTCCCGGTCTTTTACCTGCTCATCCAGAGAATTCATCAGTTGCTTCCTGAGTGAGACCGGATCAAATTGAGTCAGCAGGCTGTCCAGTGTATTTTTCCAGGGTTCAGGTATTCCGGCCGTATCTTTTCCGAGGTACTCCCATCGTCCGCTCCGGGAGTCAAGAAAATAGGAGTTGAAGTGATTTCCCGGCTGAACAGAAACCATTTCAACTTTCACTGAATTACCGGGGCGTAATTGCAGCGGGCGATCTCCGTCGAAGGCGAGGATCTCGATCATTCCGCCCGATTCAAAATGATAGCGTGTTCCTGCGGAATCATAGGTCATTGGAATGCCGCTGAGGAAAAAATCTTTTGGCCCATGGAATTCCCGGTAGCGAAGTTGTACCGGGCCTGCGAAAGGTTGGCCGTTCTCACCCATGAAAGCCCCTGCGGGTACATGAATCTGCGATCCCGAACGGAACCGGTAAACACCCCCCTTCCCGCCGTCGAACGTGAATACAGTATCCGGTGCCTGCGGCCAGGGTACTGAATCTGTGAAGTTATCTTGCAACAAAAGGAGGGGCAACGATGACCGTTCGGGCCCCCAAAGCAGCAGCCCTGCCACTATTCCCGAAACGGCCACCGTACCTGCCATCCACTTCAGCCAGCCACTCTTCGCCCCCGTAGTGTATTTCAGTTGCCGGTTAAAATCCATCTGCTCCGCAATCTCGCGTTCACTGATTGCTTCCCGGTCTTTTAGAATAAGATACTTACTTTTCATCTCTGTTCTTTTTAAATACCCTTCATTTCCTTCTTTAACAATTCCAATACTTTATATAGGCGTTGTTTTGCCGCGCTTTCGCTAATTCCCAGGATACCGGCAATCTCTGCGAAGGAACGCTGCTCAAAAAAGCGCATTTCCACGAGTTGCACCTCCGTTTCTTCCAGGGTTTGCAGTGCGCGAAAAAGCGTTTCGTCCTGTTCCCGGCTGCCGCACTCTTCCGCAATCAACGCAATGCCTTCCTCCCGGATGGAAACTGTCCGGCGAACTTTTCCGGAGCGGTAATGCTTTCCCAGGATGTTTAGCGCGATACGGAATAGCCAGGAAGAAAAGGGGAAACCGCGGGTAGTATAGCGTTTCAGCGAACAAATGGCTTCACAGAAAACCTGCGAAGTGATATCGAATGCCAGATCCCTATTTTCCACCCGGTTATATACAAAACGGAGGATGCTCCGGTAGTACCGTTCGTAGAGCGGTCGAAACGCCTGCGGATCCTTTTGCGCAGCCTGCACTTCCTGCCATTCGTCGCTGATCTCAGCTGCGTCGGTTGGTACCCTGGTTCCGGTCATCCTGCGTTGTACGGAGTACATTGATTACGGTTTCTTCCCCATAGATACCATCCGCCATTAAAAAGTCTGGGGAGCTATAAAATTCTTTCAGGCCACAGGCGAAAAAGGGCTAAATTTAGGCTGGGATGATCTCAAAAAATACCATAGCCCGCATCTTTGAAACCGCCCGTGTAGAGGAGGTGATCGCAGACTTCGTTTCACTGAAGAAACGGGGAGCGAACATGATCGGATTGTGTCCTTTCCACAATGAGAAAACCCCGTCGTTTCATGTGTCGCCTTCCAAGGGGATCTACAAATGTTTTGGCTGCGGCAAAGCGGGCAACGCCGTGAACTTTATCATGGATCATGAGAGCCTGAGTTTTCCGGAAGCCCTGCGGTTTCTCGCTTCCAAATACAGTATTGAAGTAGAGGAAGACCGGGTGGAGACGCCGGAGGAAGTAAAGCAACGTCAGGCCGAAGAAGAAGAGAGAGAAAGCCTCATGGTGGTGTCTTCCTTCGCGCAGAAACACTTCACGAAGAACCTGTGGGAGACAGAGGAAGGAAAAAATATCGGACTGGCCTACTTTGAAGAGCGGGGGTTCCGGAAAGACATCATTGAAAAATTTCAGCTCGGGTACAGCATAGATCAATGGCGGGAATTCTCCGACGCTGCACTCAAAGCCGGATATCAGCTTGAATTCCTTGAAAAAACCGGGCTAACGATCGTCAAACGGCCGGAGGGCGGGGCTACCGCAACGGAAAATGCACCTGCCTCTTTCTTCGACCGGTTCATGGGCAGGGTGATGTTTCCGATTCATAATGTAACCGGACGCGTGATCGCATTCGGGGGCAGAACCCTTTCCGCCGATAAAAAAACTGCCAAGTATATTAATTCGCCGGAATCGCCGATCTACTACAAGACCAAGGTTCTGTATGGTCTGTATTTTTCCAAAACGGCTATTTCCAGGGAAGACGAGTGTTTCCTGGTGGAAGGGTACACGGATGTGATCTCACTGCACCAGGCCGGTATCTCCAACGTAGTAGCCAGTTCCGGAACCTCGCTTACCGTTGAACAGATCCGGGCTATCCGGAGGTACACAAAAAACATTACAATACTTTACGACGGTGATCCTGCGGGTATCAAAGCCAGCTTCAGGGGTATTAACCTCGTGCTCGAGGAAGGAATGAACGTAAGAGTGCTGCTCTTTCCTGATGGCGACGATCCGGACTCTTATTCCCGGAAAGTTTCCTCCGATGAGTTCAGAAGATTCATCCGGGAGCATACACAGGACTTCATTTCCTTTAAAACCAAACTCCTCTATAACGATATCCAGGGCGATCCAATCAAAAAAGCGGAACTCATCAAGGATATTGTAGAAAGCATCGCCCTTATTCCGGAACAGATCACCCGCTCCGTTTACATCAAAGCCTGCTCCAACGTGATGGACGTTGCGGAGCAAACCCTGCTCAACGAGCTGAACAAGATCCGCCGCAAGAAGCTGGATGAAAAACGAAAAACAGAAGAAAACTTTCAGCCGGATCTCGGAACGGCTTCCGTGGTTCCTGTTCAGGTGGACGATCGTCCGCTTTATCCGGATTCCCAGGAAAGCCAGGAAAAAGATCTGATCCGCATCCTGCTTAATTTCGGAAGGGAAGTAATTGCCACGGAGGATCAGGACATTGATGGCAACCCCGCAATGATTTCGGTTTCCATTGCTCAGTATATTCTGGATTCCGTTAATCTGGACGAGGTAGACGGCATGCGCATTGAGTTCGAAGTATCCGCTTACAGAAAAATATTCGAGGAATACAACCGCTGTTTCAACGAAGCGCTGATCCCCGAACCTTCCCACTTCACACAAAATGCGGATGCCGCTATTTCCTCCGCAGCAATAGATCTATTGACCAGTGAATACGACCTCTCACCTAACTGGGAAGAACGCCACGGTATTTACGTTCCCACCGAAGAACGCTCTTTCCAGCGCATGGCCGAGGAAGCCGTGATGTGCCTGCGTCTGAAACTACTCGACCGTATCAAACAGAAAAAGCTCGAAGAACTTCAAAAGGAAACCGATGAAGCGAACATGGTTATCCTTCTCGATTACATCCGCTCCCTGGATAACGCGAAAACCGTTCTGGCCACACGGCTGGGGCGTACCGTGTTAAAATAAAAAAGCCCCGGATCTGCCGGGGCTTCATGTATCAATAAGGGCAATCTATTCTTTTATAAACTTTCCATTACCCATTCCAATGCCCAGTGTACTGCGAACCGTATAGGAATAAGTTCCTGCCGGGAGCATTCGTACATCCAGTGTAAGGGAGGAAATATTCCGGAGAGAAGTATTCATTACCAGTTTCCCGTTCACATCATAGATCTCCAGCGCCAGCAGATCTGTTCCGAGGGCAGAGGCATCCACCGTCAGACTTTCTGTTACCGGGTTCGGATAAACGGTTACCGGAGCAGTATCATCGTTCTCATCAATTCCCACCCAGCCGCTGAAGCTGATATTATCAATGTGCAATTCACTGTTCACCCGCGGATAATACCCGCTGCTTGCCGTGATTCCGATCGAAATGCTGTCGGGCAAAGTGCTGAGCTGGTAACTGCTGGATAATGGAATGGAGTAATTATTGTAGGATGTTGAAGGATTAATGGGAACCCAAACTTCCATGATTATATCACGAGACGCTCCGTTCCATTTTGTCATCTGCACATATACAGAAGCAGTATCTACCCCATTTGGTGCATATTTTGCGGCGAAATTCAGAATCGCCGGCCGCCCGGTGAAGGGGATGCGATCCTTCATCGCAAAACTGGGTATCATGGTAAAAGAACCGGAAATGCACGCACCGAGTGTGTCAGGGATGGTGGTAGAATCCGGGTTGAGCACCAGCACAACGGTTTTAAGTCTGAGCGACCAGGTTCCCATGTAATTATCCGGAGCTCCTGCCTTGAAGGCCGAGGTGGGGTTCGGATTCGGGTTAGGTATTGTCAGAAGGGGCGAAGCAAAAAGATTTGCAGTGATCCATCCTGTGGGCTGCTCCGGCTCCTGAGCTGAAGCTCCCCAAGTCTCGAATCCGCCGTTCATGCTCTGCGCACTCAGCAAGAAGGCCGACAGCAGCAGGGTTGAAGTGAGTAATATTCTTTTCATGTGAGAAGATTTTGGTTTAGTGTGTATCAAAGATGGCTAAAATTCACCTGACAAAAAATTGAAATGGTACTAATTCTTACCCGTTCATCCGTAAAAAAAGCCCCCTGTCCGTGACAAGGGGCTTGAAAATGAGGGGAAAAGCTTATTTAACAATGCTGAACTTGCCTGCTTTTTTCATGGTGTTGCTTCCATCCACTGCCACATAGAAGTAGGTTCCGGCAGCGAAAGATTCCACATTCAAGGAAACCTGTGAACCCTGAACCTGAATTTCCCGGATAAGGTTACCGGAAACATCCATAATCCGGATCGTTTTCACATCCAGCCCCTTTGTCAGGAATGTAATAGACTGGGAAGCCGGGTTCGGATAATTGGGAATAGGGGTCAGCTCCTGCTCGCTGATCCCGCTCTGAGTGGGAGCAGCCTGCAACCAACTGGCATCTGTTACGTTACCAGCCGAGTCCGTGGAGATCTCCACCACAGGGAATCCGTAAGCATTATTTGTGTTCGGTGTCCACCAGCTGTAGTTGTAGGAAGTATCAATATTGGTTTGAAACACCTGCCATACCGGAGGGAAGGACAGGTGTATGGAAATTGTATCATACGTGATGTTCATTTCGCGAACGCGCAGGCAGGGCAAGTTAGCGACCAGCGGAGTGGTTACTGTTCCCCATCCGTCAACCAATGACGTCTTCACCTTAACACTCTGAAGCCGTGCAGAATCCATTGGAGGATTTGGAAACGGCATCCGCACATCCATACCGGAAGTGTTATTAAATGTGGTATTGAAGGTGCTGGGCCACGACATGATTTGTTCATCCGGATTCATATCAATGATCATTGGGCCGAGGCCAAAATCGCCATACTGACCAAGGATTTTAAAATCTGATGAAGTATTGCGTGCGAAGGCATACATTCCGGAACTGCCGAAAATTACGGCCAGGTTGGAGGTGGGAAAACTGGAGGAATTCGGTAACCAGTTGGGATTGGTAAACGTCAGAGTATCCACCGTATGCGAGTTCAGGTTGGTGAAATTCCAGGTTTGGCTTGCGCCGGATGGGCCGGGAGTCACCACGGGCATGGTATCATGCGCCTGGCGAATCGCAAATCCGATGTTGGCAAGATCCCATTGTACCAGTGTAACCTGCGAAAAGGCCGCGAAAGAACAAAGGGAAAGACAACTGAGTAGAACTTTTTTCATGTGTGTTGTTTTTTGGTACGCAAAGATAAGAAAATCAGGGGCTCAGACAAAACTCTGCATATCGTACAAACGGCGGTAGATTCCATTCTTCCCGAGCAACTCCTGGTGTGTTCCTCTTTCTCTGATTTCGCCCTTTTCAAGCACCACAATCTCATCGGCATGCTGGATGGTACTGAGCCGGTGTGCGATCACCAGCGTGGTCCGGTTCCTCATTAATTTTCCCAGCGCATCCTGTACCAATCGTTCCGATTCGGTATCCAGTGCGGAGGTGGCTTCATCCAGGATCAGGATGGGAGGATTTTTCAGCACTGCCCTCGCGATGCTGATCCGTTGCCTTTGACCGCCTGATAATTTGCTCCCACGGTCGCCAATATTGGTATTATATCCTTCCGGCATGCGGCTGATGAACTCGTGCGCATTGGCAATCTCCGCCGCCTTCTGAACCTGCTCCTGACTTACACCTTCCATACCGAATGCAATATTATTGAACACCGTATCGTTGAACAAAATACTTTCCTGCGTTACAATGCCCATCAGCTTCCGGATGTCTCTCAGCCGGCAGTCACGTAAATCCATGCCATCTATAATCACGCTCCCCTGCCCTTCACCCGGATCATAGAAACGCGGAAGCATATCCGCCAGTGTGCTCTTCCCGGATCCAGATTGTCCCACCAGTGCCACCGTTTTGCCTTTGGGAATTGTCAGGTTGACATTATGAAGCACATACCCGCTGTCGCCGCGAGTGTAAGAGAATGAAACATTTCTGTACTGCACCTCCTTCTCAAAGGAATTCAGATTCAGCGGTTTTTCCGGGTCCCGAATGGTTACATCCGCCTCCGTGATTTTACGGATACGTTCCAGGCTTGCTACACCTTTTTGAATATTGAAATAGGCAGTGGTCAACGACTTGGCAGGGCCAATGAGTTGCGAAAAAACAGCGATATAGGCGATGAAGGAGGACGCCTCGAGCGTTGGCTGAGTTCCCAGTACCAGCACGCCTCCGAAGTACATTATGAGTACAAGAACCAGCACGCCGAGAAATTCGCTCAGCGGACCCGCCAGATCCACCCGCCGGTAGATACTCACCATGTACTGGGTGTAGGTCCGGTTGTATTCCTGAAACTGATCATCCGTCTTTTTCTCATGGTTGAAGGCTTTGATGATACGCAGTCCGGAAAGTGTTTCCTCAATAACAGAAAGAAGTGTGCCGGCCATTTCCTTTTCTCTGGCCGTGGTTCTGCGAAGCGTTTTTGATACACGGCCGATAAGAATGCCCATGAGCGGAAGGAGCACAAACGCAAAGAGCGTCAGCCACGGACTTATCCATATCAGCCAAATCAGAAAAAACGCAATATTGATCGGCTCGCGGAAAAGCATTTCCAGAGAATTCATCACGCTCCACTCCACCTCTTTCACATCATTATTCATCCGAGACATGATGTCGCCTTTGCGCTCATTGGAAAAAAAAGAAAGCGGCAGAACAAGAATTTTCGAGAAAACCTCATTACGCAGGTCTTTCACAACACCGTTCCGGATGGGTGCGAGATAGAACATGGCCATATACCGGCAAAGGTTTTTAAAAAAGATCATCACCAGCACAAAAACACAGATGAAAATCAGGGCCTGCAGTTTGCCCTCTTCCGTTACCAGACGCGTGATATGGTAATTAAAGGCATCCACAACACCTGAGGCAGAAAGGCTGAATCCGGGATCTCCCTTTTCAAGAATAGTCCGGTATTGCTCCTCGTTGGCGTAAAAGAGTACATCCAGGAAAGGCTTCAGCAGCGTCAGGGAAAAAAGTGAGAATACGGCAAATAAAATATTAAACAGAATGTTCAGTGCTGCGTACTTTTTATAATTCCTGACGAAAGAAAATACGCGAACGATGTACTTCATGGGAGCGAATATACGAATTAGATCAAGGTTCTAAGCTGAACGAATTGAATCCCAACCTATTGTGTCGGCTTCCCGTCATATGGCTTATCAGGGTATCTTTAATAAGTAACTTTGCCCTGTGGATTCAGTACGACAACAAAAAGTAGCCAGGCTACTACAGAAGGAGCTCGGAGAGATCTTCCGGCGCGATGCCGCACTCTACCTTCCCGGCGCCCTGATTAGCGTAACAGAAGTGCGTGTGAGTGCCGATCTATCAGTAGCAAAGGTCTTTCTGAGTCTTTTTCCGGTGAAGGAAAAAGAAAAGGCCATTGCCGGCTTACGCGCCCGTGCGCCGGAGTTGCGCCGGTCGCTGGCCGGTAGGGTACGCGACCAGCTGAGGGTAGTTCCGGAGCTTATCTTTCTCATCGATGATTCCTTTGATCAGGCAGCACGCATTGATGAACTGCTGAAGAAATAAAATGAAAAAAGACATTTCTATTCCCAAGGTGGAAGATGTGGCGGTAGCGGTGGTCCGTGAGAAGAACGAGGCGGGCGACGAGGGCTGGTATGTATATCTTCTCAACCTGGGTAACACCATGCTTGAAGGAGTGCTGGTCACTTCCAAAGGGTATGGAGAGATGAAAGGAGAACAGAGAAACACTTCGGTACTCCGGCACTTTCTGGATACCATACCGGGAGGCGGCGCAGTGAGGATAGAGCCCATTATGGAGGAATTATTCGGGCTCACCAACGAATATTGGGTGAGCTTTTATAAATCGAATGTGATGTACGACAAGAAGTATATTTTTCTTGCAGAAAGCATCAATGCAGGCCTGTTCACCCAGGTGCCTTTACTGAATAAAAAAGGAGTAATGATCCGCTGACATGCTTTACGAACTCCGCACCGATAAAATTCTCTTTCTGGATATAGAAACTGTTCCCATGACCGCCACCGCTGAGGAGGCACCGGAAGCATACCGGAAATTATGGGAAGAAAAATTTAACAAGATCCAGAATAAACGCCCGGGGGAAGATACTCCGGAAAAAGCCTGGCGCAGCGCCGGTATTTATGCGGAATTTGGAAAGATCATCTGCATTTCTGTTGGCACTTTCAATCAGGGTAACTTTCTGATAAAATCGCTGGCCGGCCATGATGAAAGGAAGATCCTGGAAGATCTTGCCCGCTTGCTGGAGCAATCGTACGCACGGCCGGAGGCAAGGCTCTGCGCACACAACGGGAAGGAATTCGATTTCCCGTACATTGCGCGGCGCATGATGATCCACGGAATACGTTTACCTTCCATTCTGAACCTGGCCGGAAAAAAGCCATGGGAAGTACAGTTGCTGGATACGATGGAACTTTGGAAATTCGGAGACTATAAGAGTTATACATCGCTGAACCTGCTGGCTACGGTACTGGGTGTTCCCACGCCGAAGGACGACATTGACGGCAGCCAGGTATACGGCGTCTATTATCATGAAAAGGACCTGCCAAGAATCGTTACCTATTGCCAGAAGGATGTACTTACCGTGGCGCAGATCCTGCGGCGCATGCGGGGCGAAGAAATACTGCCGGTAACGGAGGTCGTACAACGTTAAGCCATGGCTTTTTGTAATTTCGCTGGATGAGATGGTTTTCAGGCATCCTGTTGCTTCTGCTTTTCACCTCCTGTGAAGAAAAGAAAGCATTTGAACTTTATACGCAGGAATTCCGGGACATCATGAAGTCGGAGGAAGGTTTTTTGCGGATGCTTGAACCGGGAATGTCGCAACAGCAGGTAAAACACGAAGAACAGTGGGCACTGCGCGATGAGGATAAGAACTACCTTTTTTTTGAACAAAGAAAAAAAACGGGAGAGATGTACACCCTGGAATGTACATTTGGTCCGGGCGGACTCATGGAGATCAAAATGGATTGTTACCTTATCAGTTCCGGCGACGCCCGGAATTTGTTCAATGAGATGAAAGAATACTACCAATCGCGTTTCGGGGAAAGCGAAGATTACTATGGTTTCTCCGGGTGGGTTACCGATTTCGACGGGCAGGTGGTTAAAATCGAACTGGAGGATGAAAGTTCCCAATACCGGCAAGGCAAGATCAGTCTTTTCATTTACCAGCATATACCCGAAGCCCCTTCCAAACCAAAGGGGTGATACCGCTCTCATTCTCAGTCATCTGTCCTATTCCGCTCTTGGTCGAATAGGCCCTTTGCGCGTTTGGTGAATACCCCTTAAAAGTGTACTTTAGGCCTCCTTTTATGAGAGACGAGATTTTACTAGAGATCCGGAACCTGGTCACGGAATTTCACACAGAGGACGAGGTAGTAAAGGCGGTCAACGATGTCAGCTTCACGATGAAGCGGGGCGAGACCATAGGAATCGTGGGAGAATCAGGATCTGGAAAATCAGTGACGGCTCTTTCCATGATGCGCCTTATTCCCAATCCACCCGGCCGGATCACCAATGGTGAGATCATTTTCCATTCACGCACCAAAGGGGCAGTAGATCTGACAAAGATCTCCGACAAAGAAATGCGCTCTTTCCGGGGGAACGAGATCGCGATGATCTTCCAGGAACCCATGACTTCTCTCAATCCGGTTTACACCTGCGGCGACCAGGTGATGGAAGCCATCATTCTGCACCAGGGTGCCGATAAAAAAACCGCAAAAGAGAAAACGATCCAGTTATTCCGGGAGGTGCAACTGCCCCGCCCCGAAGATATTTTCGATACCTACCCTCACCAGATTTCCGGCGGACAAAAGCAACGGGTGATGATTGCCATGGCCATGAGCTGCAATCCATCCATACTTATCGCCGACGAACCCACCACTGCACTCGACGTTACTGTACAGCATACCATCCTCGAACTGATGCAAAAACTCCAGGAGCAGCATGAGATGGGGATCATGTTTATCACCCATGATCTGGGTGTGATCGCGGAACTGGCTGATAAAGTGGTGGTGATGTATAAGGGAAAGATCGTGGAACAGGGAAATGTGTGGGATATCTTCTCCAATCCGCAGCATCCATACACTAAAGGCCTGCTGGCTTGCCGGCCTCCGCTCAACAAACGACTGCACTGGCTCCCCACCGTTTCGGATTTCATGAAAACGGATGAACATGGTACCATGACCGAGAGTTCCACGTCGGTGGAAGAAGCCACAAACCGTTTTATTCTGACGAAAGAGGAGCGGGAGACTACACATAAGGAGCTTTACCAGCGTGAACCGCTGCTTCAGATAAAAAACCTGAAAACATATTTTCCTATTAAAAAGGGAATCTTTGGAAAGGCGAAAGATTTTGTACGCGCCGTTGATGATGTAACATTTGACGTATACCCCGGAGAAACACTCGGCCTGGTTGGAGAATCCGGATGCGGAAAAACCACGCTTGGACGTACGGTGCTTAAACTGATCGAACCTACAGACGGGGAAGTCATTTACAAGGGACAAAATATCACCCATCTTCCGCCCCGCTCGATGCGGGAACTCCGGAAGAATATGCAGATAATATTCCAGGATCCTTACTCCTCCCTGAATCCCCGCATCACTATTGGCGAAGCCTTGCTGGAACCCATGCAGGTGCACGGAATTCTTGAAAACGACCGTGCCCGCAAAGAACGGGTGATGGAACTGCTGAACAGGGTGAACATGAGTGACAGTCATTTTTACCGTTACCCTCACGAATTTTCGGGCGGTCAGCGCCAGCGGATTTGTATCGCCCGCGCGCTCACGCTAAATCCCCAATTCATTATTTGTGATGAATCTGTTTCTGCCCTCGATGTTTCCATTCAGGCCCAGGTGCTCAACCTCCTCAATGAACTGAAAAAAGAATTCAAATTCACTTACATTTTCATTTCCCATGATCTTTCCGTTGTAAAATTCATGAGCGACCGTATGGTGGTGATGAATCGCGGAAAGGTGGAAGAAATGGGTGATGCGGACCTGATCTACGAGAATCCGCAAACGGAATACACCCAAAAACTTATCGGCGCCATTCCGAAGGGAGAACTCGAAGATATCAAGGCTTCCATGGCACGGAAAGAAGCACGCCGCAAAACGGTTCCGGCCTGATCTCCTCCGTAAGATCCCCTTTCCTGATTCTGATTCCGGCCGCCGTGCTCTATCTGGGCGCATGGTATTTTTCTGAAACTTCATTCGATGCAGGCGATGGGGTAAGACATCATGAAATTGCGCGGTACTCCTGGCAACACCCGGAGTTATTTCTTCACCATTGGGGGAAACCGGTATTCACCCTCCTGTGCTCGCCTTTTGCACAGTTCGGTATCAAAGGCACCATGTTTTTTAACATCCTTGTTTCGCTTATCACGGCGGCGCTCTGCATTCGAACCGCCCGAAAGCTCGGCATGCCACAGCCCTGGCTTAGTGCCGTTTTGTTTTTATTTGCACCGGTGGTTTATGCCTCTTCTCTCAGCGGCCTTACCGAACCTCTTTTTGCCCTCTTTCTTGCTGCGGGCGTATGGCTGCTGCTGGAAAGAAAATTTATCACTGCCGCCCTGCTATTGTCATTTCACCCGTTTGTACGGAGCGAGGGATTTGTTCTCCTGACGGTCTTTCAGCTTTTCCTTCTTCTGGAAAAAAAATGGCTTGCGCTTGCCATCACACTCACAGGAACCATCGTCTACTCTGCGATGGGCGGAATCGTTTACGGTGACTGGCTTTGGTTAATTCATAAGAGCCCGTATCACTTTGGGGAGAATATTTACGGCCGCGGTGACTGGCATTTCTTCCTTTCACGCAATGAGTTTATCTATGGCATTCCCTTTTTTGTGCTCACCCTGATGGCTTTGCTTTACGGAATCATTCACGGTATAAAAAAACCCGATCGCTCGCTGATCCTGCTTGTACTTCTCCCCTTCTCTGTCTATTTTCT
This sequence comes from Bacteroidia bacterium, assembly GCA_020852255.1. NCBI lineage: Bacteria > Pseudomonadati > Bacteroidota > Bacteroidia > Bacteroidia bacterium. Next base: position 84,580 of record JADZBD010000001.1, read on the forward strand.
CTTACACAGTGTTCTATGGGCCTGCGGCATTCAGGCAGGCGGGATGAAACGAGTGATGACAGGCGGAATGCCTCTTCTGGCCATTCTTGCCCCATCCGGTTTACTGCTGGCACGGTTGATTCGCGTACAAACAATAAAAATTCAACTCGTTGGCGCCACGCTCATTGCACTAACAGGAGTAATCTATCCTTTTAAACAATTCGGTTTCGGCTTCAGCTACTCTGATGAAGAATATGCTCTCAGGGAAACCGTGCAGGAACTACAGAAACGAGGGTTACAGAAACGGAAATGCTTTTACCTGCATCCTTCCTTTACCTTATTTGCGGAGCGAGATCCCTTTAACACAGCTCTCTGCGGAGAAATCTGGAGCTTGCCCTCTGACCATGCGGCAGCAGGGATCAGGGAAGGCGAGTTGCTGATATGGGACGCTCATTATGCCGCACTGGAGGGACTCCTGAAGGAGGAGCAGGTGCGGGAAGATCCTTCGCTGGAATTACTTTTCGAAAAGAAATCAGGCAGTTACTCCGTTATGGTACTGACCCCGAAGCCGGTTTCGGCTCCGATAAAGTGATTCTGAGATCATCCACAAAAAATTCCCCCTTCCCTGCATTCCACAGGTATACCATGAGGGAGTCCTGCTCATGCCGTGCATACGGCGTGAAATACCAAGCTTCCGCTTTGTTCCAGGTTCGCGCTTGCATGGGGATGTCGGAGATGATCTTTGTACTATAACCATACGTTCGTCCACCTGTAACCATATTAAAAACAATATGTGTGTTGCTGAGTACTGTTCCGGAATCAAACCAAATCATACACTCCGTTCGGATTGCCGCATAAGGGCCGGAAGAAAACTCATAGAATTTCCGGGCAAAGGTAGGACTGAATGGTGACTGCTCACTCATTCTGTAACTCCTCTTCCCGGAAAAAGCCTTTTGGTCCGATGTAAACTGTGTTTTCCCGTCGGCCAGTTCTCCTTCCATATCAAAGAAAGCAAGCTCTTTGGTATACTGCCCGGCTGAAGGCGATGAAAAGTAGTCGCTTAATCCCGTATCATTCCACTCCAGTAACTTTTCCGCCCCCAGCGGAACAGCCGTACGGAGGAAAACAGCGGAATAAAAGTCTTTGCTCATCCGGTTCATATGAATAATACCCCGGCTATACTGCCAGACCTGAAAAAGATTCAACCCCGTTAACAAGGCTATCACCGCGTAAGAACTACGCGCAACGGTCTTCGGCAGGTAGAGCAGCCAGTTATTCAACGATGCCAGGGGCAATGCCAGCAGAGGATAAATATCAATCATCGGACGCTGGCCGAAACTCTCCGCATACCACCAGTTTTCCCATGAGGAAAGCAGGTAAATATGCAACACTGTTATTACCATCACGGTGATTAAAAAAAGTTGTTTCTCTTTGGCCGCTCTCCAGATGCCGGGGATGAGCAGTAACATCAGCGGAGTATAAATCAACCAACCTTTTTTAAAGCTGAAGAGGAAATCGGATGTGTATGGATCCGTTAACGTGAAGCGTTCAATATCCTCCGGAAAATAAATCCATTCTCCTGCAGCACTTTTCCAGTAAAGCATCTGCAAGCAGCCAAAAAGTATCAGGGTGCTATAGCAAACGATGAAGCCGTAAAGTATCCTGCCCGGCTTCCGGATAATTTCCTTCAACGCACTACAGGACGTTATTCTCCAGAGCACCGGAATGATGGTCCATAAAACAGCCGTTGGTCTTACCAGAATGGCTATGCCCAGTATCGCACCGGCAACAAGAGCCATAGAGATAGAATTGCTTTTTGTCCACCGATCCAAACAGAGCAACAAGGCGGCCATGAGCATGAAGCCGATGCCGTGAGGCCCCACACTTTCCATTACACCATGTACCGGAAAATTAGTGCCGGTCAAAACAATTACCAGTGTGAGGACTGTTATTCTCTCATTCCATCGGTTCAACAGCAAGCGTCTTAGAAAAATCATTCCCAGTGCAGCGAAAATGAACCCGGAAAACATCACCGCCAACTGGTAGGGAAGTGAAAAACCATCGGTGCTGTATCCAAGAGGACCGGCCAGTGCATGCGCAATAAAGAAAGCCGGACTCCAGAGCAGCGCATGACCGCAGGTATAAATATTCACTTGCTTTCCTTCCCCGGCAGGACGAAACTGGTAGGTGACAGATCCCGGGGAATAGGTGCGGTTAATTTTCTCAACCCAATCGCTGTTTTTCAGGTAGGGATCGTCATAGATAAAGGTTGCCGGGAGATACATGTAATAGCCGTACGCATCCCAGGCGGTGACCGTTCCGGTGACGGGATTTCCCGGATCGTTCCCGGCATACCGTGAAAACTTCCAGCCTGCCAGCACCAGCCATACCAGCAGAATGAACCGGGCGGAAGGTGATGTTCGAATCACGTTGAGCAGCCCTTTCATTTATACCAAAATGTGAGTTCAACGTCATCCAGATAAATTGCCGTTGTATCGTTTTTCAGGACATATACATTAAGATTATAATCTCCCGCGAGAGCGTGTGGCAGCTTAACCGCTCTTTCGAAATTTATCCATTTATCCGCCTCCCAGACCATATGAAAGAGCGGATACCCGTGATACATCGGAGAATCGCTCCCGCGCTGAACATGAATAACCAGGAAGGCGTCGCTTTCCAGGTTTGTCATCATGGCCCTGAACTTCACGTTCAGTATTACTTCCTTCGCGGAATCAGGTATGCATTCGCTCAATGTTTTCAGAAAAGTGACGCTTTTTTTCTGATCTCCCTCCATTTTGGAAGAATACTTTCCGCTAAAGGCGTAATCTCCGGAAACGGTATGCATATCCATCCACTGTGTGCCGCCCTCCATATCATTGAAGAAAACAGCTTTCCCCGCTCCCGGAGGAATGGGTGGACCACCATCTGGTGGTAAAAGCATGTTTTGATATTTTTTATCCGTTTTGAGAAAAATTCGCCAGTACTTTACTTTATCCATTCCATCCCAAGGGAGGATCAGCCGGTAGGCCTGATATGATTGTAAAAGATTCAAAAATAAAAATGCCGCAACCGGAACTGAAAGCACCACCCGGAACCAGACTGGGAAATTCATAAGTCCTGTTGCATACAGGATGGCAAAGAAAGGAAAGTATTCGATCATGGACCGCATTCCAAAACTTCCGCCGTACCACCAGCTCCACCAGGAAGAAACCACCCAGAGTACGATAGCAAAAAATCCTGCAAACGTCCATGCCGCAAACCGTTGTCTCCTGAATAAAACAATGATTCCGGAAAGACAAATAATGAGAATAGGAGTATACACAAACAATCCCTTCCGGTAACTAAACAGTACATTCAGGATCTCGGGATGCAAAAAATCAAAATGTTCTCCGATATATGTATCCACCCACCACTGCCCGCAGGCGAAATAATAGAGCAAGGCCTGGATAAAGAGGAATGCGATACAAATCCCTCCTGCTATGAACACCCGTGAGATCCGGGAAAAACATTCCCTGACGAATCGTACGAACGTTTCACGGTCGCCTGCGAGGAAAGGCAGGGAAAGCAGAACCAAGCCGTTCGATGGCCGGATAAGCAGAATGAGCGCAAAACTTACTGCGAGTCCGTAAAATCTGCCGCGCGTAAATCCTGAGAAAAGAAGCCGCGCGAAATAAATGAAAAGCGTGAAGGCAAAAAAGGAATACGTATGTGACATGCTGGGTTCCACCAGCGTATAATAGAGAAGATTCGTTCCCAATCCGATCACCGTAACAGAAAGCATACATATCCACTCCGGTACTCCGTAGGTTTTGAGGATATTGCGGAGCATCCATAGTCCTGCAATAAAATAGAACAGCGTGGAGATACCCACCCCTGTCTGGAACAATACAGAGTATCCGTCCACATCATAACCCAGCAGCGAAGAAAGCAGCAAGGCGAGCAGGAAGAAAGGGGCCATTAATACAGCAACCCCTGCGAAATATTTATTGACGTACTTCCCGTTTATGTAGGCGGCGAAGTAGGCTCCCTGACTGTAATTTTCGTAATATTTCTTTTCATAATCCGGCGCGAAGCCGTAATTGAGGTCACCATAGATAAAAACGGCCGGCAGATAGCCGTAATATCCTTTGCCGTCGCTGCCGATGGTATGCTTCCAGTTCCCCCCTCTCCATTTGTCTGAATGCAGAAACAGCACACAGGCAAGCGTGAGGAAAAAAAGAAGGAACGCTGTTCCGGGAATCCGTTTCACCTCCGTTTCAATAATACTCCGTTTTTCTTACTACTGACTGCCACTGGTTCATAGGCGGACCGTACATTCCTCCACATTGTTGCCGCACAGGAGTCCGGAGTGGTGTACGGATACTTCCAGAACATAATATAATCTGTTGGCTGCCCCGTTACACGCTCATAGATACGGGGATCACCGCAAGGCGGCCGCTGGATCAAATCCCAAACATGCTTTTTTGGATTATGCATCGGTTTCCATCGGAGGGGAAAGCATCCGGTTTCTGCCTCGTAGTTCTCAAAGATAATGATGTCTCCTCTGATGACGGCATAATTTGTAAAATGACCGAGAAACCAATCGGTTTCGTAATTCAGGATCAATGCCGTTGAGCGGGGAGGTATCATGGAGGAAAGATGCATAAATTCATCCACATGGCGACCGTGGTTAACAGCTTCCCGGCTGTAATAGCTCATCCTCCCGAAAGCCGACCAACCCACCACAGCGATGGCTAGCCAACCCATCCAATGCCCATTTCTTTTCATGGCAAAGGCAAGCGAAAGCATGAGCAGGCAGAAATAATGCAGGCGTATACTGAGATAACCGCCCCCAAACATCCAGTCAGGAAAAACAAAACAAAGTAAACCCAGTCCTATTCCCGTCAAAAAAAATATTTGCATGACCCTGTCCGCTGATCTCCAGCGGATAAGAAACAATACAAACAGCACAGCCAGCAAAATGGTAATTCCTGCCACATAGGGGGCCTCTAATTCCGTATGAAGGGCTACGAGGGAGCGCGAATCTTTAAAAAACCCGGCGATTTCACCTGCATCCGGCCATCCTCCCATATTAACATGAGGCTGCTGTAATAGAAAAAGAACCGACAGTACCAGGCCTGGAAGAGCCATCAGAAACACCGGAAATAATTTCTGCGGCCACTCTCGCAGAGACTTCGCATCGCTCAGGGCAATCAGGAAAAGGATACCAACAGTGATCCCGAACACGAACAGATGCGACAGGTAAGTGAAAAGCAGCACGAGCAGGAATAGTAATGAATAGCGCGTTCCGTTTTGTTTCAGACGGGAAAATAATCCTATGCTTGAAAACATCAGAGAAAGAGCAAGGGAAAAATTAAAAAAACCCATCAGGAGTGGAAAAGAATAAGTCAGTGGGAAGATCAGGAAGGACCATGCATTCAATCGCTCACGAAAACCGAGCAATAAATACCGGAACGACAATGGGAGGGCCATAACACACAGAAAGACCATCCACTTTTCGGCCGTGGCAGTATCGGTTACACTTCCTAATACGCCCAGAATAATATGAGAGATAAGATTGGGGTTGGGAAAATAATTCAAATCAAGAAAGCCGGAAAGAAATTCTCTTTCTCCTGTAAACCAGGCCCTCAGCATATTGGCATTGCAGGCATGAGCAGGTCCGTCGAGGGTTGGGTAATACGGGGAGAGCAGAACAGGAAGCGCAACGAGCAGTAAAGCGGCGCCATACATGACATCCCACTTCCGGTACTGCCACACACGGAATCTGATCTTAACTTCGTTCATTTCAACCGGGTGTGTAAAGTCCGCCCCGGGAATCTTGCCCCTGCGGTGTAACTCAACTTGGTCTTATTATTTATAGATACGTCCCGGGAACAAGTTGTACCTCAGAATGCACCACAAAGCACGAAATCCGTCCTTCCAGCCAATCTTTTTTCCTTCCTCATAAGTGCGGCCGTAATAACTGATGCCGACTTCATACACTCTGATTTTCTCCACTCTTGCGATCTTAGCAGTAACTTCCGGTTCGAAACCAAACCGCTGCTCACATAACCTGATCTTCTGGATAATATCCGTACGGAACATTTTGTAACAGGTCTCCATATCGGTAAGATTCAGATTGGAAAACATGTTAGAAAGGAAGGTGAGAAAATTATTCCCGATGGTATGCCAGAAGAACAGAATCCGGTGGGGGTGTCCCCCGGTAAATCTCGAACCAAAGACCACGTCTGCAAAACCATTTAGAATCGGCTTCAGCAGGAGATTGTATTCCTCCGGATCGTACTCCAGGTCTGCGTCCTGAATCACCAGATACTCACCGGTGGCCAGTTCTATACCCTTATGAAGAGCAGCTCCCTTACCCTTATTTACCGGCTGGTTAAAAAGGCGTATATCCGTACCGGGATGCGACTGGATATAACGTTCAATTGCTCCCTTGGTATCATCCTTTGAGCAATCGTTAACGAGCAGAATCTCTTTTTTTATCCCGCCTGTTAACTGCACGGCCAGCACCTTATCAAGAATCAGGTGAATGGTTCTCTCCTCATTGTATGCAGGAATAACGATGGATAGTTTGTTGAAAGTCATGGCGTTGCTAAGTTAATGGAAATCCTTGACCTTACATCATCCACTTTAACCTCCGAATGGCCGTAGTTCCATATATATAGTTTAATCCGGTTCCCGGCCCGTGCCCCTCCCTTTAATATGCGGGAGAGTCTGAAACGCGCCGCCCCGGTTTCTGTCCTGCGGATCCATCCCCACGGAATGATACTCCATTCACCTACACCCACACTATCTGTAATTTCCATAACAATACCGCCCCGCGTCTCACCCTTTCCAAACAAGAGTATACCTTCCTGCTCCACAAAAAAGGCATATTGGTTTATTGAATCCGGCACACGCCATTCAAGCCACGAACAAAACTGTGCACCGGAACCATCGGTAAAACCGCATAGTGGCGGCGACGGACAACCGGTGCTGCTCCGGTGAACGGGAAGGGGTACCGGTACCTGACTGCCATAAGATTCCGTTAGTTCCAAAACCGGTGTTGCCGTTAAAACAGAATTACGTTCCCAAATTTCATTGCCTGTTTCCGGGTCAAAAAAAATACGTCTCCACTCAGTTCCGGATGGTTTCAGTTTGGATTCTCTCATTACAAAGCAGTGTGTTGAAAAATCCTCCGGCGCACCGGTCCGGTAATAAGCCCCCTCGCCTCCTGCCCTGTACCTGTAGAAATTGCTCACTGTTTCAAAAATAAAATCACCTGAAATAACCGCCTCCGGATGTAAGGTGTGAACCCGACGGAACATCTCCCGGGTATTGCGGTCTTCACTCCATTGCTCCGTATGAGTAAAATTCGCGGTTCGGAAAAAATGAAAAAGTGCCACGGGTATCAGGAGGAGAGAAAAAACAAGTGCAGGTAATTTACGGTTCAGGGAATCCGCGAACCAAACCAATGTAAAAATGCCGGCTGGCATCAGAGGCAGGGCGGTACGCTCTGAAAGATAGGGTGTATCGGCAACCAGGTGCTGCACTACTCCCAGCAGGCCGGTGATTACCAAAAGAAGGAAAGCCCGTTTGTACAGGTGCCCTCGGACATTTAACATGAATAAAAACCGAAGGGTAAAAACTAAGAAAAGAGATGCGGGAATAAGCGCAAACAACAAGGGAGGCCATTGCGTTGCGGTACGGTAGAATGAAACACGCAGCAACGAACCCGCAGTATCCATCCAGAATCCGTCCTTTCCTCCGAAAAACAACGAATTTACTTCACGAAGTGAAAGTGCGAATGGAATCACAAGAATGCCCAGCAGGCTTACACCCGCTAAAAAAAAAACACAGGCCGGGATATTCTCCTTCCGGAATCCGATCCGGAACACCAGGATGCCTCCGGCAGCGGCAACCAGGTGCAAACTAACCAGATTTGAAAAAACCGCAACCAGGGCAAAAAGGGAAAAGAAGAGAATATGTTTTCGCGTCACATCCGAAAAAACCCCATACCAGACAGCTCCGGTGCTGAAGGCCAGCATCATTCCGTATCCTCTTGCAAGTGAGAAAAAATCCAGGATGAATGGATTGGCAAGCAGAAGGCACCAGGCGACCAGCCGGAGATCGGGGCGCGAAAGCAATCCGGTGATTCTGAAACAGAAAAAGGCATAGATGAGAAACGCAAGAACCGAATGGATCCGGAGCACTCCTTCACTTTCTCCGAACAGGCAAGAAAAAAAATCCATCATCCACGTATTCACCGGGTGATTGTTCCCCGCCATGTAATTCTCCGGACGCAGCAGATCCCAGTCTGACTTTACAAAATACAAAAACGAATACGCTTCATCATAAGTAAAGGAAATGCAGAAAGCGCGCCAGGCTACGTATACAAAAAAGAAAATTCCCATCACCGCGGCCGGTATGGGAATTTGTTTCAGCGCCTTCCGGAAGGACTGCATTTGTTCAGTCCAGTTTCATTTCCGGGATGTTTCCTTCCGCCTTAAGCTTTCCCGCAGTTGCATTTTTTATTTGATCCACAGAAATTCCGGGTGCCCGTTCAATAAGCAAGAATCCCGAGGGCGTTACATCTATAACCGCCAACTCAGTCACAATCCGTTTAACACATTTCCTGCCGGTAATAGGCAGCGTGCATTCCGGCAGCAATTTGGACTCCCCCGCTTTGTTCACGTGTTGCATGGCTACAATAATATTTCTGGCAGAGGCTACCAGGTCCATGGCTCCTCCCATTCCCTTTACCATCTTTCCGGGAATCTTCCAGTTGGCGATGTCGCCCTGTTCATTGACCTCCATGGCACCAAGTACAGTGAGGTCCACCTTCCCGCTGCGGATCATGCCGAAACTCATGGCTGAATCAAAGAAAGCAGAACCCGTGACAGTGGTAATAGTTTGCTTTCCGGCATTGATGAGATCCGGATCTTCCTCTCCTTCCAGAGGGAAAGGTCCAATTCCGAGCAATCCGTTTTCGCTTTGCAGAACCACATTCATTCCTTTGGGAATATAGTTAGCAACCAGGGTGGGAATACCGATTCCCAGGTTCACATAATACCCGTCGCGCAGTTCCTGTGCGATCCTTTTTGCTATTCCGTTTTTATCCAGCATAGTCAGGATTTTTTACGCGTGGTTCGTTGTTCTATTCTTTTTTGATAATCTTTCCCATTGAAGATCCGGTGTACATATATTCCGGGGGTGTGGATATGATCCGGATCCAGTTCGCCTGCCGGCACAAGGTGCTCCACCTCGGCAATAGTGATCTTTCCCGCCATCGCCATCAGCGGATTAAAATTTCTGGCAGTAGCGCGGTAGATCAGATTACCGTCTGTATCTCCCTTCCACGCTTTCACAATGGCAAAATCCGCGTTGAATGCATACTCCATGAGATACTCCTTGCCGTTAAAAACGCGGCTTTCTTTTCCCTGCGCCACCTCGGTTCCCACACCGGCGGGGGTATATATCACCGGCATACCATAACCGGAAGCGAGGCAACGAGTGGCCAGGGTGCCCTGTGGAATCAGCTCCACTTCAAGCTCGCCACTGAGCAACTGACGCTCGAATTCTGCGTTTTCACCCACATAGGAAGAAATCATTTTCTTTACCTGCTTCTGCCGGAGAAGGAGGCCGATTCCGAAATCATCAACGCCTGCGTTGTTGGAAATACAGGTTAGCCCTCTGACTTTGCTTCTCACGAGTGCGGCGATGCAATTTTCAGGAATTCCGCAGAGTCCGAAACCACCCAGCATCAGGGTCATTCCATCTTTGATGCCACGGATCGCTTCTTCCGCATCCTTTACTACTTTATTCATACCAGTGATTTGACGACGAAGATAGAAAAAGCTGAGGTCTCAATGAAATAACGTATCGTCTTCTTCTCCTTCCGGGGATTTGTCCTTATCCACATCAGTATCTGTATCAAAATCAGGGATATCTTCCACCTCCTTATCCCATTTAGTACAATCCATTTCAACATCAAGCTTTTTGGCGGGCTTTTCAAAATCGCCCTGAGAAATCTTCAGTTTTTTGTCCGCCCACACCTGCTGCATGAAGTAACCCCAGATGGGCAATGCCAGGCGCGAGCCCTGGCCTTCTTCCATACTGCTGAAATGCACACTACGGTCCTCGGCTCCCACCCAGGCTCCTCCCACGAGGTCCGGTGTGATGCCCATAAACCATCCGTCTGCATTGTGCTGCGTGGTGCCGGTTTTACCAGCGATGGGAGACGTAAATTTAAAATCTCCTCCGCGAAGTGTTGCACCTGTACCATAGAGGGTAACCCCCTTGAGTAATTCCAGCATCACATACGCCTTTTCTTCACTCATCACCTCGGTACGTTTCGGAACGTATTCATAGAGCACCTTTCCGTTCTTATCTTCGATCCGGGTTACAAAAGTCGGCTCAATCCAGGTTCCTTTATTGGCATAGGTGCTATATGCACCGACCATTTCGTAGAGCGTAATATCCGGTGTGCCGAGGCAAATGGAAGGGTACGGATCCATGTGGGCCGTAATGCCCATTCTCTTCGCTACGGTAATTACGGCATCGGGGTTATACTGCTTCATAATGTGCGCTGTGATATAGTTCACAGACTGCGCAAGGGCATACTTAAGTGTAAGCATCTTCCCGTCGAGTGATTTATGAGAAGAATTGCGTGGCGTCCACTCCTTGTCATCAAAATAGATCGTTACCGGCTGGTTGGGAATGCGCTCGCATGGCGCCACCCCGTTCATAATGGCCAGGGTGTACACAAAGGGTTTGAAAGTGGATCCCACCTGCCGTGCACCCACTTTCACGTGATCATATTTAAAATGATGATGATTGATTCCTCCTACCCAGGCCTTCACAAAGCCCGTATTCGGATCCATGGCCATAAAACCTGCCTGCATAAATGTTTTGTAATAGCGGATAGAATCCAATGGTGACAGTACTGTGTCGCGCTCTCCTTTCCAGGTGAATACCCTCATGGTATCGGCGGTCTTAAATACTTTCAGTATCTCCTCATCATTCAGCCCGGCGCCTTTGAGCAACCGGTAACGCTCAGAATCCTTCATCGCCCTGTTCATGATCTTTTCTATCTCCTCCTTTTTAACATAATAGGCGAATGGTGCATTTTTTTTCTGCTTCACATCCTTAAAAAACTTCTCCTGCACTACCGGCATGTGCTTACGTACCGCCCGTTCAGCATATTCCTGCATACGGCTGTTGAGGGTTGTAAAAATGCGAAGTCCATCGCGGTAAACATCGTACGGTTTTCCCGTCTCCGGATTCATAGTACCCGGAAGCCATTCCGCCAGAAAATGTGTACGCAGGTATTCTCTGAAATAGGGAGCCAGCCCTTCATTATGGTCCTCCGGGCGGAAAACGAGTCCGAGTGGTTTTGTTTTCAGTGAATCATATACTTCCCTGCTGATGTATCCGTATTTTACCATTTGCATCATAACAACATTCCGCCGGTGCATGGTGGTGTCGGCTTTACGTACGGGGTTAAAAAGAGACGGGTTCTTGGCCATTCCCACCAGCATAGCGGCCTGTTCCAGTTTTAAAGAATCCGGTGTAGTATTAAAATAAATTTTTGCCGCCGACTTTATCCCAACGGCAAGATTCAGGAAATCAAATTTGTTGAGGTACATTGCGAGAATCTCATCTTTTGTATATTGTTTTTCCAGGCGGGTAGCAATAATCCACTCTTTGATCTTTCGCATCGCCAGTTTAAACTTGCCGGCATTTCTTTCTCTGGGAAAAAGCATCTTGGCGAGCTGCTGAGAGATTGTACTTCCCCCTCCGCCACTCTGATCGCCTCCCAGCAGTGTACGGAAAATCACCCGTACCAGTCCGCGAAAATCCACCCCGGAATGCTCACGGAAACGTGCGTCCTCCGTAGCAATAAGTGCGTTTACAAGATTTGTATCCAATTCATCGTAGCGAAGGGGGGAGCGATTCTCTGCGTAAAATTTTCCCAGCACCTTTCCATCGGTTGAAAAGATCTCCGTAGCCAGGTAGTATTTCGGATTCTCCAGCTCGGCGGTATCGGGAAGTTCGCCGAACCATCCCAGTGACGTGAACAGCACCAGTAAAAACAGCAGAACAAACGGTGTGGAAACCGTAATCCAGAACCACTTCAAAAAACGGCGGATCTTCTTTTCCTCCATAGCGCTAAGGTAATGGATTTCAACGGGCAGGCCCATATCAAAGAGTATACGCCGGGCCTCATTGAGTTTCCGTCAGGGTTTTTTGCCGATGCAAACCACCGAGAGCCCTGCCCGTTTTCCCAGTGCGGCATCCAGCACCCTGAACAAGGGAACCATGGTGTTAAACAGCTTCATTTGTCTGGCGGGAATGATGCGGTTTTTCATCACTGAACCGGACAACCACCAGCCCGGGATACCCGCCGCGTTGAAATAAAAACTTTGGAGAACTTCCATTCCGGCAGACAGGAAAATCTGTTTAAGTTTTGTGCGGTTGTAACGGCGAAAATGATAAAGTTCTTTATCAAAACGATTATACAGCCATTGGTACGCAGGAACCAGGATCACAAGATTTCCTCCCGGTTTCAACAGAGTGCTTGCATTACGCAAAGCCAGGTAATCCTCCTTGATATGCTCCACCACATTAAGGGCGAACACGGTATCGAATGAACCGAAGAGTTCAGCGTATTCCTTTTCAAATTCAGGATGCACGAGGTCCATCCTGATCACGCCTCCCGACAATGCAGCGCCGGAAAACTTTCTCCTGAGAAACTCGCAGTAATTTTCCCGAATATCACTCATGGTAAGGGAAAAACCAGCCTTCATAACCTCTGTGGATATATTCCCGATCCCACTTCCAATCTCCAATACGCTTCCCCTGATGTATGGACGAATACTGCTGAACATCCAGGCGTTAAACTTCACGGCATGTTCTATCGCTCGGAGCGTATCCATGCCTTCATCATCCTCCTCCTTAAAAATAAAATCGCTTTCCATTGAGCCTGCAAATGTACAATCCTGTTTTTGAACGCCAAGACAATAAACTGTGTTCTTTTGCGTTAAAAATCAGTAAGTTATACCACCTGTAAAAGTCGTAAATTTGCGCCAGATTTTTCGGGACATGCCCTTTGAAGCAGGACCATTACTTTCGGGGATCGAAACTCCGGCCGATCTTCGCAAACTACGTGAGGATGAATTGCCGCAGTTGAGCAGTGAACTCCGGCAATTCATCATTGATATTGTCTCCCAAAAAGGAGGACATTTCGGTGCCAGCCTGGGCGTAGTGGAAATGACGGTAGCCCTGCATTATGTTTTTAATACGCCGTATGATCAACTCATCTGGGATGTGGGGCACCAGGCTTACGGGCACAAGATACTGACCGGGCGACGGAAAATTTTTCATACAAACCGTATTTACAAAGGCATCAGCGGATTCCCGAAGATGAAAGAGAGTGAATACGATTCATTCGGGGTGGGGCATTCCTCTACCTCCATCTCCGCGGCGCTGGGGATGGCCGTAGCCGCTCGATTGCAAAAAGAGGAGAATCGCAAGATCGTAGCCGTAATCGGTGATGGTGCCATGACCGCCGGAATGGCGTTCGAGGGGCTTAACAATGCAGGAACGTCCAACGCCGATCTTCTGGTGGTACTGAATGACAACTGCATGAGCATTGATCCCAATGTAGGTGCTTTGAAGGAATACCTCACGGATATTACCACCTCGCATACATACAATCGCTTCAAGGACGAAGTGTGGAACCTGCTGGGTAAGATCTCCCGTTTCGGACCTAACGCACAGGAGATTGCTTCAAAAATTGAAAGCGGCATAAAAACGACTCTGCTGAAACAGAGCAATCTTTTCGAATCTCTTAAATTCCGCTACTTCGGGCCGGTAGATGGTCATGATGTGATCAGGCTGGCAAAGGTCATGCAGGATCTTCGCGGGATTCCGGGACCGAAAATTCTTCATTGCCTGACCATGAAGGGGAAAGGTTATAAATTTTCCGAAGAAGGCAACCAGACTACCTGGCACGCCCCGGGGCTATTCAACAAGGAAACCGGTGAGATCATCAAAACCAAATATGAGAGTCCGCAGCCTCCGAAATTTCAGGATGTATTCGGGCATACACTGGTAGAACTGGCAGAAAAAAACGAAAAAATCGTGGGCATCACACCGGCCATGCCCAGCGGATCCTCGCTAAATATAATGATGAAGGCAATGCCTGACCGCGCATTCGACGTTGGCATCGCGGAACAACATGCGGTTACATTTTCGGCAGGACTTGCGGCACAGGGAATGCTCCCGTTCTGTAACATCTATTCGTCCTTTATGCAGCGTGCGTATGACCAGGTGGTACATGATGTAGCCATCCAGAATCTGAAAGTAGTGTTCTGTCTTGACCGCGGAGGGCTGGTGGGGGCCGATGGTCCGACCCATCACGGAGCATACGATATCGCATTTTTCCGTTGCCTGCCGAATATGATTGTATCCGCCCCAATGGACGAGGAAGAACTGAGAAACCTGATGTACACTGCGCAGTGCGAAGACATAACCTCTCCTTTTTCTATCCGCTATCCCAGGGGAACAGGGGTGATGCCAGACTGGAAACGCCCCTTGAAGAAACTACCTCTCGGAAGAGGGCGAAAACTAAAAGATGGAGAAGATGCGGTAATACTTTCCTTCGGGGCCATTGGTCAGGAAGCCGTAAAGGCCATCGCAGAAGTAGAAAAGGAAGGAATCTCTGTCGCGCATTACGATCTCCGGTTCGCAAAGCCTCTGGATGAAGACATGCTGCATACTGTATTGTCGAAATTCAGCCGGATCATCACCCTCGAAGATGGGTGCATTATTGGAGGGGTAGGATCTGCCGTTCTTGAGTTCATGGCGGATCATCAGTATACGGCTACCGTAAAACGTCTGGGTATTCCTGACGCGGTTATAGAGCATGGCGAACAATCGGAACTCTATGCCGAATGCAGTTACGATGCCAAAGCGATTGCGGCAACCGTCCGTGACTTGATGCATTCTAAAAATAAAGCGCTCAGCGCCTGATCCCGGTTCGCACTTGCATTTCCCAGGCTCCATACACTCCAAACTCCCCAACGTCGGCACAACGATATTCACGGTGATGTCGCGGCTGGCTGCCGAGCACAATGCGATCAATTTATCGCAGGGTTTTCCTGATTTTGAAGGGCACCCTGAACTGATGAAGCTGGTATACGGATACATGAAGAAGGGATTTAACCAGTATTCTCCTATGGCGGGAGCCATTCCGCTCCGCGAAGCCATCGCCGCGAAAACGGAGGAGGAATACGGCGGGATCTATCACCCGGATACTGAGATCACCGTAACAGCCGGTGCCACACAGGCCATTTTCACCGCGCTGGCTGCCTTCGTTCAGGAGGATGATGAAGTGATTGTTTTTGAACCTGCGTACGACTGTTATGCCCCCGCCATCGAACTGTGCGGCGGTAAAACGCTGTTCGTACCGTTGACCTTCCCCGGATACCGGATAGACTGGGATCAGGTAAAAAAACTTGTCAATCACCGCACCAGAATGATCATCATTAATACTCCACATAATCCTTCGGGGTCGGTGATGGACGCTCAGGATATGAGCATGCTTCAGAAGATCACTTCCGGCACAGATATTCTTATTCTTTCAGACGAGGTATACGAACATATCATCTTTGACGGTATTCGTCACGAAAGCGTGATCCGGTATCCCGCACTGGCTGAACGCAGTTTTGTTGTATCCTCTTTCGGAAAAACCTATCATGCCACCGGGTGGAAAACCGGATATGTGGTGGCACCCGCCAATCTCATGGCTGAGTTCAGGAAGGTACATCAGTTCAACGTATTTGCTGTGAATACACCCGTTCAGCTTGGCATTGCTGAATTCATGAAAAGGAAAGAGCATTACAGGGAACTCGGAACATTTTATCAGGAAAAACGCGATAAGTTCATTTCACTGATCCGCCGCTCCCGGTTTAATTTTGAACCTGCTTTAGGCACTTATTTTCAGCTGCTGGGATACGAAAACATGACATCTGAGAAAGATGCGGACTTCGCAATCCGGCTAACCAGGGAATTCAGGATCGCCTCCATCCCCGTATCTGTCTTTTATCATACGCCACAGGATAACCACATGCTGCGCTTCTGCTTTGCAAAAAAAGATGAGACCCTGGAAGCGGCTGCCCGAATCCTCAACACGGTTTGAGTAAATCCTGATGCTGAAACTGGGAATCATACAATCGGAACTGCACTGGGAACAAAAGACCCGTAACCTGGAAATGTTCACAGATAAAATCCGTGAGATGCATGCGGCCGATGTGTATGTATTGCCGGAAATGTTCAGTACGGGATTCTCCATGAACTCCTCAGCACTGGCAGAGGGAATGAACGGCCCAACCGTTCAATGGATGCGCACTATGTCTGCAGAAAAGAATGCAGTGATCACAGGCAGTACAATCATTTGTGAAGAGGACACTTTTTACAACCGGTTGATATGGATGCAGCCTGACGGCACTTGTACCACCTACGACAAACGTCACCTGTTCCGAATGGGTAACGAACAAAATCACTATTCACCCGGCGCCAGTAAAGTCATATTAGAATACAAAGGCTGGAGAATTATGCCGCTGGTGTGCTATGATCTTCGCTTCCCTGTATGGTGCCGGCAGCCCTCTGGAGAAAAACCCTGCGACCTTCAGCTTTTTGTGGCAAACTGGCCCGAACGTCGTTCCTTTCCGTGGCAGGCTTTGCTAACAGCCAGAGCCATCGAAAATCAGTGCTTTGTAGCGGGGGTGAATCGAGTGGGAGCTGATGGCAACGGAATTGAACATTCCGGCAACAGCGCAGTACTGGACTTCAAAGGACAAAAACTCAGTTCACTTATGCCGGGAAAAGAAGGGTCAGAAATTATTACCCTCTCATTGGAAACCCTGAATGAATTCCGTGCCGGATTTCCTGCCGGAATGGATGCAGACCGGTATACACTGGATTAAAAATGGTTTCAACCACCACTTTTCTTTTTCGCTTCTTTCTGATCACACTTTTGCTGTTATTGATTGATTACTACGCTTTTCAGGGCATTCTCAGCGCTTCGGCTTCGCTGCCGGAATTATGGAAACACGGAACCGGGTACACCTACTGGATCGCCGGCGTTACTTTACTGCTTGCTGTGATCTTTGGATTCTGGGCTGCGCGGTCCGGTTATATCGGTTTTTCCTCGGCAATGAAAATTGCGGGACTGCTGTTCACTTTACTTGTTGCCAAACTTGTTCTTATCCTTTTCCTGCTTTCGGAAGATATATGGAGGATTACCCTGTGGATCTGGCAGTGGATTCATGCCTCTTTGACGGACAGTGTTGAAGCCGTATTTTTTGCCCCGCGCAAAGCGCTCATTTCCAGAATCGGACTGGTGGTTGCGGCTGTACCGCTGGCAGGAATGGTTTACGGAATGATCCGGGGAAAATATGATTTTCAGGTTCGCCGGGAAGAAATTCACTACCCCGACCTTCCGGATGCCTTTGATGGCTTTACTATCACACAGATATCGGATCTGCACTCCGGAAGTTTTGATGACAGAGAGGCGGTACTGAAAGGACTCCGCATGGTTGAACATCTTCAGTCTGATCTGCTGGTTTTTACCGGAGACCTTGTAAACAATACGGCCGATGAGATTGAACCCTGGATCACAGATCTGGCCCGGCTTACCGCTCCCTTCGGGAAATTTTCAATTCTGGGGAATCACGATTATGGTGATTACGTACCCTGGGAAAGCCCGGAAGCCAAAGCGAAGAATTTTCTTACCCTTCATGAACACCACCGTTCCATGGGCTTCCGGCTACTGATGAACGAACACATTCCCATCCGGAAGGACGGGCATGAACTATCGCTGATTGGCGTAGAGAACTGGGGGGTAGGTTTTCATCAGAAGGGAGACCTGAAAACCGCATTATCCGATGTGGATCCTGGCGCATTCAAGCTCCTTCTATCCCATGACCCTTCACACTGGGAAGCAGAAGTGATGGGTCATGATCATCACATCCATCTTACACTTTCCGGTCATACACACGGTATGCAATTCGGAGTAGAGATAGGCAAGTTCAAATGGAGTCCGGTGAAATACCGTTACGGCCGATGGGCAGGATTATACAGCGAATCAGGCCGCTACCTGTACATCAACCGCGGATTCGGTTTCATTGGATTTCCGGGCCGGGTAGGTATATGGCCGGAGATCACACAGATCGTACTGCGAAAGAAAAAATAAAGCCGGAATCTACTCTGTTACCGGAACATCCTGCTCCACCGTCTTCTTCCGGTCGCCAAATTTAATTTTCACATGCACGCCACCAACCACAGGGGCAGAAATGGAACTGTCGTAGCCAACACCATAGAGGAAATAATCACCCCGTTTCAGTCCTTCAAAATGGTAATGCGCGTCCGTAAGGTCGGCAGTTGTTGACGCATCATACTTCGACACATCGCTGCCGGGAAAATCCTTCGCTCCGTATTTAATATATACAGTGGCTCCCGGTATGAGAAGATCGTGGTGCTTTACACTACCCATGATCTGAGCATTTCCGCCCGTTCCTTCCTTAGAACATGCCGTTAGAAGGAGTGCTATGGCAGCCATCGCCGCTATGATAATATTCTTTGCCATCATTTCTATTTTGGTTAAAGTTAAGCTTCTTTTAAAAGAAATCAAAACCAACCAGGATCAATGGTTTCTGTGATGCCCTTTTCCGTAATATAAGCAGTGATCAGACGGGCCGGAGTAATGTCGAATGCCGGGTTGAATACGGGAGAATCCGGCGAAGCCACGCGGATACGTCTGATGGTTCCGGTTTCATCCGGACCAGACTGCATGGTTACTTCCTCCTCTCCCCTCTCTTCAATCACGATCCCCTCGCCTGTTGCTGTTTGCTTATCGAACGTGGAAACAGGGGCGGCAACATAAAAAGGGATACCATATTCCCGCGCGATGATTGCTTTTTCCAGTGTGCCGATTTTGTTCGCGGTATCGCCGTTTGCCGCCACACGGTCGGCACCTACGATAACGAGATCAATTTTACCGGCAGCCGCATAAAATGCAAAAGCGTTGTCAGGAATAATAGCATGTGGGATCCCTTCGTTCTTCAACTCCCAGGCAGTGAGTCGTGCACCCTGTCCACGCGGTCTTGTTTCATCCACAAATACAAACACCTTCTTCCCTGAGGCGTGCGCAGCATATACCGGAGAAAGCGCAGACCCGTGATCCACAAAAGCCAGCCATCCGGCATTGCAGTGTGTGGCTAACCTGCAACCATCCCGTATGAGTTCTGATCCGATCTTACCGATCTCACGGCAGGCGTCGGCATCCTCCTTGGCAATCGCGTTGGCTGCTGCAAGTGCGCCAACGGTGCCCGCATCGAAGACACGCTGAACCGCGTAAAAAAGATTTTGCGCCGTAGGCCGGGCCGATTCAATAAGGGATTTTGCCGCTTGAATATACCCGCTGTTTCCTCCCTGTTCGTGAAAAGCCTGAGCCATTGCATACCCGGCAGCAGCACCAATCGCTCCGGCCCCCCGGACATTCATGTTCCGGATAGCCCCTACTGTTTCACGATGATTCCTGCATTCCAGGATCCGGAATTGAAAAGGGAGCAACTCCTGGTCGATAAGGAAAACCGAATTTCCCTCCATCCATACCGTACGGTAAGAGTGCCCGTTTACCTTCATCAGATCACCCGTTCATTACCTCCGTCTACCGGTATTTGCGCGCCGGTAGTTTTGGAAAACAGGGTACCGGCCATGGCCACAACCATTGAAGCCACATCAGAAGCCGTGATCACCGTTTTCAGAATATTATTCTTTCTGTATTCCTCTGCCGTCATTCCGTATTTTTCCGCTCGTTCCTTCAGCACCTGTTCATTCCAAACGCCGGTATCGAAAACCGCATTAGGATGAACCATATTCACCCGAATACCCGAGGAACCGAGTTCGAGAGCCGCCACCCGTCCGAGCTGAGTGAGAGCCGCCTTTGCAACAGAATAGGCACCGGCACCGGGACCCGGTGCGGGTACATTTTTTGATCCGGTAAGGATTACCGCCGGGTCTATGCCTTTTCGCAGATACGGAATACATATCCTTAGCAACCGCATCTGTGCATTCAGATTAACCTCCATGCTCTGTTGCCACAGGTTCTCCTGCATTGCATCCAGTTCCATGCCGGAAGTAAAGATGCCTGCATTGCTCACCAGTACATCCAGACCTCCGAAGGCACTCACTGCCGCTTCAACAGCCTGCTGCAACTGATCGGCTTTTGTTACATCGCAGCAGATTTCCTTTACATCCGGCCGGTTGAATTTTCCGTTCACAGCCGGATTGATATCCAGTGCCGCTATCGCGGCGCCCTGCCGGAGACATTGTTCCACCACAGCCGCACCGATTCCCGAAGCGGCTCCTGTAACCAGGATGATCTTTCCTGAAAGAGGCGGCAGCGCCGCTCTCTTCTTCAGTTTAGCCTGCTCCAGCTCCCAGTATTCTATTTCAAACAGCTCCCTTTCAGGAAGAGCCTTGTAACCTCCAAGTATTTCCGCCTTCAGAATAGCAGGAACAGTCTGCTTTACAATGTCCGCCACCACGGCAGCGTCGTGGTAGCGACGCCCGAATGCCAGTGTTCCGCGATGTTTCCATATAGCCCAGCGGGGTGCCGGATCCAGGCATTGGAGTCCCTCCGACTTATTGCGGTTGAAATACTCCCGGTAGTCTGCAACATACTTCTCCAGATCGCTGATGCTATCTTCCCCCAGTATCGCTGGAATTTTCTTGGTTCGTATGATATGATCAGGAGTAAGAGGACCTTTTGCAGCGATTTCCTGGAGGTTCTTTACAGAACTCAGCACCAGCGATTCCATTTCTTTTCCTGCGAGGGCGAAAACCGGCCCGCCAGAAAGCTCTGATACCTTCTTGCGTACGGATGCCAGTTGCAGGAGATCTGTTCCGGGCAGAGGCACGGAGGCCGTAAGAGGTGCATGCTTCAGCAGGTACTCCTCTGCCGTGTTCACCATACTGATCATTCTGGAATACGCACTTTTGGCGGAGTCATCAAAGGTAAATACACCGTGCTGCAGCAGGATCAGACCATGATAATCCGACAGGTTCTTTCCCCGGATTACTTCCCGGATTTTCTGCGAGAGGATAAAACCAGGTTTCACATACGGAACAAACAGAAATTCTTTTCCGAACAATTCCCGCAGAATACTTTCTCCATTAACAGAATTGGAAATTGTCACCACCGCATCAGCATGCGTATGATCTACATAGCGAAACGGGAGAATAGCATGAACCACAGCTTCGATAGAAGGATCCGGTGCGGAAGGATTGGTCATGGCCGTGCGTTGCACCCTAACCATATCCGTATCGGAGACCGAGGGAAGTTCTGCCAGTTTCAGCAACACCTCCATTCGGACAGGAGCGAAGCCCGTTTCAGAAATACCGGCCAGATCATGTCCTGATCCTTTTACATAGAGAATGTCTTCCTCCCTGCCGAAAAAATCCGTTTCGCGGATTTTAACGGAAGTATTTCCTCCGCCGTGAAGCACCAAAGAAGATTCACTGCCCAACAGGCGGGAAGTATACACCCGCTGTGCCAGCGCTCCCTTGAAAAGGGAAGCCTCCTGCTCAGACCATCTGTTCTTCATGTGCGCTGTGTGAACAACGGTATTTCGTGTGTAATTCTCAAAAGCTGGTGGGCCCAGCAGGACTTGAACCTGCGACCAACGGATTATGAGTCCGCTGCTCTAACCAACTGAGCTATGGGCCCTTTATTAAAAGAGGAGCGAAATTATATATTTGCCGTCATCCGTACAATGAAACAGAGCTGATCCGTTTAGCGTATTTCCTGGCAAAGTTCGATCAGCACACCTCCCGTTTCTTTCGGATGGAGAAAGCAGATCAGCTTATTATCAGCCCCTTTCTTCGGCTCTTCACTCAAGAGGGTAAAGCCTTCACGGCTCAGGCGCTTCATTTCCTCACGTATATCTTCCACCTCAAAGGCGATATGGTGTATTCCTTCTCCCCGCTTCTGAACAAACTTTGCGATTGGACTTCCAGGGCCGGTAGCTTCCAGCAGCTCTACTTTACTGTCTCCGGTCTGATAAAAGGAAGTGCGGACCTGCTCTGATTCCACCTGCTCTGTTTTATAGGGGGCTCTTCCCAGCAGTTTCGTGAACAGCATGTTCGCATTTTCCAGACTGGCCACTGCAATCCCTATGTGTTCTATTTTTTTCATCCGAAAGTGTTTAAAAAAAATCCCCTTCGCGGATAACGAAGGGGATGGCTGACGATGCGCGTCGTTTATTTCTTCTTAATGAACTCGGTGGTTGTATTATCATAATTCAGATAATACACATCCGCTTTCAGGTTGGAAACATCCACCTTCGCTCCGTATCCCTTCTTAACCATGTTTCCGAATTTGTCAAATATTTCATACATGGTTTCCCCGCCTTCAAAAATCAGGAAGTCTTTTGTCTTGAGTGTATTGCACTTTATCTGCGCAATGTTGGAAGTGAAGGTCACAGGGCGTGAGTAGCGCGGAGTGGAAGTATAATCAACCTGCTTGATGCGTACTTTATTTTCACCGTAGTGGGGAGATACTTTAAAAGAATAGGAATTTTCACCGGGTGTACCGATGCCATCCACTTCACCTACTTTAACCCATTTGTTCCAGCGATACTGCTCAACAATAAAAGGAAGTTTCCCTTGTTCTCCCTTTGTCTTCCACTTGATGGTTCCGTCCGGGTCGGAGGTCATGGTAGTTACCTCATACGTGCTCTTGGGCTTCAGCACTTCCGGATTAAGCACTTTGGGCTTGCAGTCATCCTTGTGTTCAATCTTCACCTCTACCTTATCCCCGATTTTGAGCTGATGATTTGTGAAATCAATCTCGAAGGCGCTGGAGTTATATTCATCCGTAGTAACTGAACCATTCACCAACACTTTGGTTACGCAGAAACCCACACCGGAACCGGCGAAGGGATTCTGAACATATAGGTTCTTCCCCTGATAATTTCCTTCTATGATGATCACCCCTGCAAATGCACTGAAGCCGAAGCCTGTAAGAGCAATAAGAAGGGTAAGTCGAATAATCTTTCTCATAAATAAACGGGACCCCTTCCGGAATCCACTAAATTTTAAAGGTGCAATATTAATGACCTTCCACCAGTAAACAAACAAAAAAAGGCCTTTTTTTTAGCCCGCGTCAAAGATAAGTAATTTTATTAAATATCAGTCGATTAGGGGTAAAAAACGGGTGTTACTTTACAAGATTTCTTTGTACATTCGCAGGCTAAACCGAATTCTTCCAGACATATGTTCAGACCATTTTTCATTCTGATTTCGATCTCCGGTCTACTGGCACTTACGGCTTGTGGCCCGTCTTCCGGCAGCGGAAGAGAAGCCAAGGGAGGCAGAGTATACGGAGGAACCCTCAAACTATCTGAAACTGAGAAGTTTCAGACTTTGAACCCATTGGCTATCACGGATGTAAACTCCTCAAATATTGCCTATCAGATTTATGAAGGCTTGCTGAAATTCAATCCCAAGAATCCCTCCGAGGTTCTGCCATCACTGGCCGAGTCCTATACTATCAGCGAGGATGGGAAGGTGTACACCTTTAAGTTAAAGAAGGGCATTCATTTTCACGATGATCCCTGTTTTTCCAACGGAAAAGGCAGGGAAATCAATGCCGGAGATGTGGTTTGGTCTCTGACTCAGTTATGCACTCAAACAAGTGTAAATCAACAATTTAAGGCAACTTTTAAAGGAAAAGTAAAAGGTGC
This sequence comes from Bacteroidia bacterium, assembly GCA_020852255.1. Taxonomy (NCBI): domain Bacteria; kingdom Pseudomonadati; phylum Bacteroidota; class Bacteroidia; species Bacteroidia bacterium. The sequence continues at coordinate 108,351 of JADZBD010000001.1, forward strand.
GGACGAATATTACGCATCCTCGGCAAACGGAAACATTCCCGCCGGTGGAGTATCCGGAATCAGTGCCCCCGATGCCGGCACGGTTCAGATCACCCTGAATGAGCCGCTCAGTTCCTTTAAGTACATAATGGCTTTACCCGGAACTTTTGTATTACCTAAGGAAGCCTATGAAAGGTACGGAGACAATTCCTATATAGGATCAGGGCCTTTTCTGCCTGTGAACCCTGACGCAGGCAAGGATGAGCTCATTCTTGTACGCAATGAAAATTACCACGGAACAGATTCTCTTGGAAATCAACTGCCATTTCTTGACTCTGTGGAAATCCGTTTCTATCCCACCAAAGCAAAAGAACTCGATGCCTTCATGCAGGGCAATCTGGACGTGGTATTCGGATTACCTCCTGAGCAAGTAAGTCAGATTGTTCAGAATTCCCTGGCTGCTTTCGAGAACAATCCACCGAAATACGAGCTGGTTCGCACTCCTGAACTGGAAACACAATATTATGAGATCAACACATCCCGGAAACCATTTGATGATGTGCGTGTGCGGCAGGCCTTCTGTTATGCCATTAACCGGATGAAAATATTCGAAGATATCCTCAAGGGCGAGGGGTATGGTCCCGGTCATTACGGCCTGGTGCCTCCGGCGTTCCGCAACTACGACACATCGGCAGTGAGGGGATATTCCTATAATCCGGAAAAAGCCAAGAAACTGATGGCAGACGCGGGTTTCCCCGGCGGAAAAGGATTCCCCATTGTCAAAATCGAATTAAACTCCGGTGGTGCGAAACATTCCCGAGTGGTGGAAGAGATCAAGAACCAGCTTATGGATGTTCTCAATGTGAACGTGGAATATGAAATCGTTCCCATGAAGCAAAAACTGGAAGACGCGCAATACGGGCGCGCAGATCTTTTCAGAACTGCCTGGGTGGCAGACTTCCCAAGTCCGGAAAATTTCCTTTGGACACTCTACGGCGGATCTGTTCCCGAAAAAACAGAAGATCCTTCTTATCCCAACGTTCCCAGATACAAAAGTGCTTACTACGATAGTCTTTACCTTGCCGGAGCCCATAGCGGAGATCTGAAAGAAAGTTACTCCCTTTTCGCGAAAGCCGAACGCCAAATGCTGGATGACGCACCGGTGATCATTCTCTGGTATGCGGAGAACTTCAAGTTAACGTATACTTATGTTAAAGGTTTTCATTTTAATCCCATCCGCCAGTGGAGTCTGGGTGAAGTATATTTGAAGAAGCCGTCGCCGGAGGAGGAAAAAGGCGTAAACGAACAAAAGGAGGAGAAGAATTAACCTTCCGGATGCCTGTTAAACAAAGCCCGCCGTTCATACGACGGGTTTTATTTTTACCGCCTCTTGCGTGAAAGATTATTATCAGATACTGGGAGTTCCAGATACCGCCGGACCGGAGGAGATCAAACAGGCCTACCGGAACCTGGCCAAGCGATATCACCCGGACAGGAATCAGGGTAATACGCATTCGGAAGAAACATTTAAGGAGATCACGCAGGCGTACCAGGTTCTCTCCGACCCTGAATTGCGAAGAAAGTTCGATCTCAAACGCGCGTATCATTCTCACCGTTACGAAAACGTGAGGAAAGGGAAAAGCGAAAACGCAACCACAGAGGAAAAAAAGAGAACATCGCATGCCGCTTATGGAAAAAAACAGGCAAAGAGCAGGGAGGAAACCAGAAGTGAACGACTCACCAGTTATCTTTTTGGAGGTGCGCTGGTATTCTTTGCCGCGCTGATGATTACGATGCTGATTGTGGGTCCATGGAATCAGGAAGAAGATCCGCATTCGAATCTAGACAGGATCAAACCACCGGATTTCAGTAATCGTCCGGCGATCTACAGCGCAGATTCCCCATACGACTCCATTTTCGGGGGCAGCTGGATACTGGAAGGAAATCATAACAGTGTAATTGTGGTGAACACCAATCAGGCAGAAGCGGTCGTATGCTTACAGGAAACCAACCCACCTTACCGCACAATCCGGAACGAATACCTGGAACCGGGTGATTCCTACCGGCTGAATGCCATCCCGCAGGGAACCTATTATCTGAAAGCTTATTTCGGACGGGATTGGGATCCCGAACTTCTTCTTTTTAATGGCAAGGTGAAGGGGGGATTCAGGAGATCGTATGGGTATTACAAGTCAGACAAAAAGGAAAACCTCTTCACGATTACTCATGAAAATGCCGGAGAACATCTTCGCTTTACCACGTACCAGGCCTACCTGGCTACTCTTTTCAAACAACCGGGCAAAGAAATAAGTGAAGAAGAGTTCTTCCGCTGACTGCCCGACCGTATTACTCCCGGCTTAAAATCGTACCTTTGCGCCCGTTTAGCAGCATACCCTTATGAGCACCATCCGGAACATCGCCATCATCGCCCACGTTGACCACGGGAAAACCACCCTCGTTGATAAAATCCTCCATCAGTGTAAACTGTTTCGGGAGAATGAAGAAACCGGTGATTTGATTCTCGACAACAACGATCTGGAAAGAGAACGCGGAATAACGATTCTTGCCAAAAACGTTTCCGTTACCTACAAAAACGTAAAGATCAATATCATTGACACTCCCGGTCACGCCGACTTCGGCGGTGAGGTAGAACGGGTGCTGAATATGGCCGACGGCGTGTTGCTCCTGGTAGACGCCTTTGAAGGCCCCATGCCTCAAACCCGCTTTGTTCTTCAGAAAGCCTTGCAGCAGGGACTGAAAGCCATTGTGGTGATCAACAAAGTAGATAAGCCCAATTGCCGGCCCGACGAGGTGCTGGAGCAGGTATTCGAACTCTTCTTTAATTTGGGTGCAACGGAAGAACAGCTCAATTTCCCCGCCGTGTACGGTTCTTCCAAGCATGGGTGGATGAGCGATGACCACTCTAAACCTACTCAGGATATTACGACCCTGCTCGACCGGATTATTGAACATATTCCCTCCGCTCCCATGCGTGAAGGCAGTCCCCAAATGCAGATTACCTCGCTCGACTATTCCAACTATATTGGCCGAATCGCTGTGGGCAGGGTCTTTCGAGGAACACTGCGGGAGAATATGCCGGTATCACTTGTGAAAAGAGACGGCACTGTGCTTAAATCAAGGATCAAGGATTTGTTTGTTTTTGAAGGATTAGAAAAACGCAAGGCCGCGGAAGTCAATTCCGGAGATATCTGCGCTGTAACCGGCATTGAAGGTTTCGAAATTGGCGACACGATTGCCGATTTTGAGTCTCCGGAAGGATTAACACCCATTGCCATTGATGAGCCGACGATGAGCATGCTTTTTACGATCAACAACTCTCCGTTTTTCGGGAAGGACGGAAAGTTCGTAACATCCCGCCACCTTCAGGAACGGCTGCAGAAGGAGCTGGAAAAAAACCTCGCCCTGCGTGTGGAAAACACCTCATCTCCGGATGCATATATGGTATTCGGACGCGGCATCCTGCATTTGTCCATTCTGATCGAAACGATGAGGAGAGAAGGATATGAACTGCAGGTGGGACAACCCCGCGTGATCATTAAGGAGATTAACGGGGTGAAACATGAACCGGTGGAATCCCTGACAGTGGATACACCGCAGGAAAGCTCAGGAAAAGTGATTGAGGCTGTTAGCCAGCGCAAGGGAGAAATGAAGATCATGGAACCCAAAGGCGACCTAATTCACCTTGAATTTGAAATTCCTTCCCGTGGTTTGATCGGTTTGCGGACACAAATCCTCAACCTCACAGCAGGAGAGGCCATCATGGCTCATCGCTTCAGGAGTTTTGAACCATGGAAGGGAACCATCCAGGGAAGAATAGCCGGAGTACTCATTTCAAAGGAAACCGGGAAGGCCGTTGCCTATTCTCTTGACAAACTCCAGGACAGAGGAAAGTTTTTTGTTGATCCGGGGGAAGAGATCTACACCGGGCAGGTGGTAGGTGAACACATTCGTCCGGATGACCTGGTCATGAACCTTTGCACAGAAAAGAAGCTCTCCAACGTACGCGCCTCCGGCTCTGATGAAAAGATGCGAATTGCACCCAAAGTGAATTTTTCTCTTGAAGAGTCAATGGAATACATTCAGGAGGATGAATATGTTGAGATTACCCCCAAAGCCATCCGGATGCGGAAAATCCTGCTCAACGAGCACGACCGTAAGAAAGAGAGCAAAAAAGACAATTAAAAAACCCCGGAAGAAATCCGGGGTTAGCATTTCAAATTCTGAGGTTATTCTTTAGGCTTTACTGCCGGTTTGGCACGTAGACTTTTTGCCGATTCAACCATGGCCTTGCATGCATCGTCGCTGAACTTGTTATCCGGATCGCTTTCCATTTCATAGGTAACGTCTCCCACCTTAACAAATGCAAACATACGGGCCGAGGTATCCTGACCTTCTATATACTGCCGCCAGATAATCGCAGCAGGTTCCTCCAGAACGTATTTCTCCAGTTTATACACCTCCGACTTGGCAATCAGTTCCGTTTTTACATACTCCATTTCCCCGGCTCCCACCTTCACCTTCATACCGTATCCGTTTCCTACACGGAGCATAACACCGTCTCCCACATTTTCATGGTTCGATATTCCGTTGGTAGAATCCGGAATATTCAGGATCACATCCATACCATACTCAGACAAGTCAAAGGCAACCATGCCATCGGGTACCGGAATCTCGGGTGTGTCAGACTCACCCGGTCCGCATCCCATGAAAAGAAAAGCAGCGGAAAACGCTGTGGCTAAAAAAAGGTTTTTCATTAGTAACGGGTTTAGTGTGTAACAAATATATAAAATATCGGTAAAGGTTTAATTTTACTGCGTGGAACTGGCCCTTGAACCATTCGAGCTGAAGTTTAAGCGGCCTTTCGTAATCAGTCACGGTACCCGCTCCTCTACCCCTGCCGTACTGATCCGACTGGAAAAAGACGGAATAACCGGTTATGGAGAGGCGGCTTTGCCTCCCTACTATTCAGAAACAACAGAATCCGTGTGTACATACATCAGAAGACATGAGCACCTTCTGACAGAATGGTGGGAAAACACTGCCCTTCTCCGGCTGTGGATGAAGAATGGTGATCCGCATCCGGCAGCAAAGGCCGGACTCGAGATGGCATTCCTCGATATAATGTCTCGTCAGCAGGGTCGCTCGCTTTCAGCGATTCTTAGTATCCCCGGCGCACCGACACCCCCTTGTTCAGTAACCATTTCTGCCGGAGACGATTCAGAAATAGAAGAAATTATCCGGCAGCACCCCGGCTTCACCTTATTTAAAATGAAACTAAACGGCAGCCGAGATCTTGAACGTGTAACGCTGGCCCGCCAGTTCACCGGTGCCGACCTTGCCGTGGATGTGAATGGTGGATGGAAGTCCGTTGAACAGGCGCTGGAACTTTTACCAGCTTTGAGGAATCTGGGGGTTATTTTCGCAGAACAACCTTTCGCCCGGGGCAGAGAAGCTGAATCGGCCGCTCTGCGTTCCGCTGGTATTATGCCCATCATCGCTGATGAATCTGTACGCACACCCGATGAATGGTTGTTTTATGCAGATTGCTTTGATGGAGTGAATGTAAAACTGATGAAAAGTCCCGGACTGATGCAATCCATAGACCTCATTCGCACAGCGCACCAAATGAACAAAAAGGTTCTGATCGGCTGTATGTCTGAATCGGGATGCGGAGTTGGTGCGGCTGCCTCGTTGCAATCAATGGCCAACTGGGTTGACCTGGACGGACCGCTCCTGATAAAAAATGATCCCTTTGAAGGGATCACATACCAAAACGGTAAACTGAAAGTAATCGGGAAAACCGGAACAGGCGTAGAAAGAAAAAAAGTATAGAAAAAAGAAGGGCGCCCTTGGGGCGCCCGTTCTTTACTTTCTCCTAGACTTCTTCTTAGCTGCTTTTTTCTTGGTAGCCTTCTTCTTGCCACCTTTCTTAGCTGCTTTCTTTGCTTTCTTAGCCATGGTTTTTGGTTTTTGTTTATTAATATGACACGAAGTAAACATATTTTTAATTAATAACATCATTTTTCGGCAATTATTTTTTTAACAGAAAATTGTTGATAACGGAAAGTGCGCTCTTTTTGCATCCCTCCGGCACGTTGATGATGTTTTTTTTCTTCTGCGCGTTCTACTGCATCACACCGCAGAAAAAATCTAATTTACCAATGAGAAATCATGTCATCACTGCACATCGCCCTAACACAAAAAAGAATCTGTTGACGTTGCGAGGAGCCGGATTATGTAATTTTTTGTCACATTCATCCCGCCGGGTCTCGAAAGAAGAAATTTAGCCATCCGGGTCGCTGTTTACTCCAAAAGCTGGCTTTCGGCGTGCTCAACCTGCTTTCCGGTATGATTCTTTTCATCCGCACAAAAATATTATCTTCAATGCAAGATGCTTGTATTCTTCATCCTGCTTTACCTTTTGGTTACGTTGTTACTCGGACTTCTGGCAGGAAGGCTGGTGAAGAACTCCACCGATTTCATTCTGGCCGGAAGGAGGCTCCCGTTCATGCTGGCGACCACCACTGTTTTTGCTACCTGGTTCGGCTCCGAGACCGTGATGGGCGCATCCGGCGAATTTGCTCAGGGAGGACTGCAGTCAGTGATGGAAGATCCGTTCGGCGCTTCACTCTGTCTACTGCTGGTTGGTTTTTTCTTTGCCCGGCCATTGTACCGCATGAATCTGACCACATTCGGAGATTTTTACCGGGTGTGTTTCGGAAAGAAGGCAGAATTCATCGCTGCCATCTTCCTGATCTGGTCGTACCTGGGTTGGGTTGCCGCACAAATGGTAGCGATGGGAGTGGTTCTTACCACTATTCTTCCGGAACTGAACATGACCCTGGCGATTACAATCTCCTCACTCATCGTGATCACGTACACCGTTTTCGGCGGAATGTGGGCCGTGTCTATCACAGATTTTTTTCAGATGATCCTTATAATCACCGGGCTGATTGTGGTAACCGTGATGGTTACAGATCAGGCCGGGGGATTCAGTAAAATCATCGGAGCCGCGCCGGAAGGTTTCTTCCGTTTGATCCCTTCTTCCGGTCATGGAGACTGGGTAACGTGGCTTGCTGCCCTGCTTACCCTGGGACTGGGTTCTGTTCCGCAGCAGGACGTATATCAGCGGGTGATGGCCAGCAGAACGGAAAATATAGCCGCATGGTCTTCTATTTTTGCCGGACTCATGTACCTCAGTATCGCCTTGCTGCCACTTTACCTTGGCCTTGCCGCTAAACTGCTTATTCCCATGCCCGACGACCCACAGATCTGGCTGACTACCCTCATTAATGAAAGAACCGGTTTGGTGGTTCGAATATTTTTCTTCGGTGCCCTGCTATCCGCCATTATGAGTACCGCCAGCGGTGCATTACTTGCACCCTCGGTGATTCTCAGCGAGAACCTGGTGAAACCGTTCATGAAACATCCGTCCGATAGAAAATTCCTATGGGTTACGCGCATCAGTGTGGTGGTAGTAGCCATGATCGCGCTGATTCTCGCGTATGGAGAGAAAGGCATCTATGAATTAGTTGGCATCGCCTCTGAAATCAGTCTTGTATCCCTGTTCATTCCTCTTTGCGCCGGGTTATTCTTCAAAAGCCGGAACGAAGTAGCGGCCGTGGCCTCCATGGTGGGAGGAATTACCGCCTGGGGGATGGCAACTATTCTGAATGCCGCTTTTCCTCCCATTTTTACCGGAACGCTCACCAGTCTGGCTCTGTTTCTTGTCTTCCTGCTGATGAAGGGAAAAGGATCTATTTCGGTGAAGAAAGGAGAATCCGGTCCTTCCCGTCGAAATACGGTGCCTGAACTGAAAGTACCTTAACCGGCTTCCCGGAGGTCACACGCAGGGAGTGCGGCACACCTGAAGGAATGAAAACCAGGCTTCCTTTCTTTACTTTAATGATTTTCTCCCCCAGCACCATCTCCCCTTCTCCTTCAAGCACCAGAACGTGCTCCGCATGGGTAGCATGGGCGTGAAGTTTCACTTCTTTCCGAATGAAGATCACAAAGCTGCTAACCAAAGAATCGTGATACAAGGGGATGGAATATATATTGTCGTATACTTTCGGGGCACAAACGGTATCAAGCCTGGTATCCTGAGCAGAAATGATCAAAGGCAGGCAAAAAATCCAGAAAAAGAGTAATATCCTATTCATAAACGACTGTTTTTGGTGAATAACGATGTTGAAAAGTACAAGTCAAGGTCCTTCAGACCGGAAAATTATTGAAATACTTTAACGTTCAGAAAAAGGTATCCTTTGTCTGTCATGAAAAAACTATCAGGAATTTTTATCCGGTTCGAGCAGTGGTTTAACAGCAAGCTCGGCTGGTTCTTCACCAACGGATATAAATCCGCCATGGGGAAGGACTCCGCTGCTGTCTGAAACGATGCTCTCCAGGCTTTTCGCCGAAGCATCAGCCGGTGGTTTTTCCAGCCTGATCTCATCTCTCCTCCCTTTCCTTCCAGTCTCCGTTTTCTTTGATCAACGCGATCAGTTCATCCACCGCATTGCCGGCATCAATATTTCGGCGAACAACCGTCTTTCCTTTGTAGAGAGTAATCCGGCCCGGTCCGGTACCCACATAACCATAGTCAGCGTCGGCCATTTCTCCTGGTCCGTTCACAATACAACCCATGATGCCGATTTTAATTCCTTTCAGGTGATCCGTTCGGCTTCGGATCATGGCTGTAGTTTCCTGGAGATCGAAGAGGGTTCGTCCGCAGGAAGGACAGGAAATATATTCCGTTTTTGATATCCGCAAACGGGTAGCCTGCAGAATTCCGAAGGCACACCGGTGCATTGCTTCGGTAGCAGTGCCGGAAAGAAGGCTTCCGGAATGCCAGATTCCGTCTCCCCAGCCATCGAGCAATAAGGCACCGCATTCCACTGAAAAATGAAGTAATGAATGTGCCTCATCCGGATAAGGGGAGTGGCTATGAAAAATCACCGGAACCCTGATCGCTTTTTCCTCCAGGTCGAACATCAGGCGCCGGATGGCGGGCATTGCATGAGGATTCGAAGAACGTAGAACGAAAACAACCCTGGGAACCGCCGCCAGTTTATTGAATATATCCGCCGGAAGGGCTGCGAATTCATGATCATAACAAGGCAGGACTACCGGGTTCATTATAGGCGAGATCTGCTCTGCCGACAGGAGTTCCACTGCCGTAAAAAGGGGGATGTACTTTGCTGGGCGATTTGCTTTTTTCCACTCCGCAAACGGAAGAATGACCCGGAGAGATCCGGGCAGTTCAAATTCAATCTGCTTTTTACAAAAAATAAAATCTGCCGCCTGTTCAGCACTATGCCATTTGTCTAAAACCGGATCATAGCCGTATCCGGCCATCGTAAGATCATCTGCATGAACCTCCGTAAAAGAACCAAAGTCGGTAACTACCACAGGTACATGCCTTCCTCCCACGTTCATTACCGGAACAGAAGTACGTCTCTCGTAGTTCAGCGGATCGTACCCTGCTGCAGAACAAGGAGGGATTGCTGGATCAGCTTTCCGCCGGTAATAGCGCTCAATAAGTGCTTTTGCCACCGGCATTTCCGCCTCCGGTTCTTCCGTTAGTGAAACACGGATAGTGTCGCCCAGACCATCCTCCAGCAGTGTACCTATCCCCACTGCCGATTTAATGCGTCCATCCTCGCCGTCGCCGGCTTCTGTAACGCCCAGGTGAAGGGGATAAATTCTGTTTTCCGCCTTCATTTTCTCCGCAAGTAAACGATAGGCCTGCACCATTACCTGCGGATTGCTTGCTTTCATGGAAAGAACGATGTTAAAATATTTCTCGTCCTCACAAATGCGAAGAAATTCCAGGGCCGATTCCACCATTCCCAGCGGAGTATCTCCGTACCGGCTGAGAATACGGTCTGACAATGATCCGTGATTGGTTCCGATGCGCATAGCGGTACCATATTGCCTGCAAATTTTCACCAGTGGCAGAAAGCGTTCCCGTATTCTATCGAGTTCATCCTGGTAAGCCTGATCCGTATATTCAATATTTTCAAATTTCTTTTTATCTGCATAATTCCCCGGGTTCACCCGTACCTTTTCCACTATCCGGGCGGCATGCTCAGCAGCGTTAGGTGTAAAATGTATGTCGGCCACCAGTGGTGTACGGTATCCTGACGCCCTTAATTCTCTTTTAATATTCTCCAGGTTTTTAGCATCATTCAGGGTGGGAGTTGTAATCCGGACCAATTCGCAACCGGCTTCAATCATCCGAATGCTTTGAGCCACAGTAGCACGGGTATCAAGAGTAGTGGTGGTGGTCATGGATTGGATGCGGATGGGATGAACTGCGCCCAGCCCTAGTTCGCCCACCATTACTTCTCTGGTAAGGAGCCTAGAATATTCAAACAAGGAATTGGAATGAGGCATACAACACTGCTCTTCACAAAGTTATGTTATTTGACGGTTTCAATAAAAGTGAACAAACCTGTTGAAAAAGAGGCGCAGGCGGGCATAACCCAATAATATCAACCGATTTAGCGTTAAGACAGGATGCAATGCATTGATTCATAGTGTGAAGAAAAGGAGAAGCTGGCGCAACTTTTGCATTTGAGATGCGTCTAACATATATAAGAGTAAGTTGTTGAGACCGGGTATCGGGTCTTCCAGGCTCGGAAAGATCCACCCATTGAGAACGAGAGAGGTAAAACTCTCCTTCTATATAGGACCAAAAATTCAACAACATGAAAACCAACCGAAAGGGAATCACTCCCCTGGTACTCGTACCGATGCTGTTGCTCTCTATGGGAGCCAATGCGCAGAGTGACAAAGAAGAAAGTTTTCTGGGATTTTCTATGGCCGATCTGGAAATGATGGGCATGATTGCTTTAAGTGTAGCCGCGATCGTGTTCCTTGCCTGGATCACCACACGTGAAAAAAAGAAAGAACCCGGAATGTCTCAACCGGTGAAGCGTCACGGACATCACCATCATCACCATCACCGCGTGCACAAGTTACGCAGGTAAAAAGTGATTGCCGGAAAGTCTGCCCTCTTTTCGGCTTTGTCTGCTTAATCGGTTTAACCGGAAGGTTACTTCACCTTCGTACCTTTCTTATACTTTTCTCTTCTGAGCAGATTCCCTTTCTCATCATAAAATTCCCAGGTGCCGTCCTTTACACTTACCCAGGCTCCATCTTTCATCTGCTGCACTTTAATGTAAGCGCCTTTCATCCGAACCTGTCCCTGTTCGCGGTATTCGGTAATACTTCCATGAAGCTCGCCTTCGTTGTAATGCTCCTCTCGGAATTTGGCACCGAAAGGATAATAATATGTCCATAACCCGTGTTTGGCGCCACTCTTGTATACCCCTTCATTTTCCTTGTTGCCTGATTTGAGATAAGAGATCCAGTTCCCGTCCATCTCTCCGGCAACATAACTGCCGTCTTTCCACGGTTTGCCATTATCAAACCAGAAACCCCATTTAGCGGTCTTCGTGCCGTCCTTATATTCTCCCTCATAACTCTTTCCTCCGTTCGGATGAAATCCCCGCCACTTTCCGTCCATCTGCCCTTTCTTAAAATAGCCTTCGTCTTTGAGCTGGCCGTTTTCGTACCATGCTGCCCACAGGCCGTTCTCCTGATTCATATCGTACGATCCCTTCTGTGCCATCTGGCCGGAGGGATAAAAAAACTCCCATTCGCCGTGACGGCGGTTGTTAAAATGCATGCCCTTCTTCCACAGATCTCCGGTATCATACCAGAACGTCCATAGCGAATCCTGCTGGTCGTTTTTATAATATCCTTCCGATTCTTTTTTTCCGTTGGCATACCAGTAGATCCATTTTCCCTGCCTTACCTCTCCTTCCAGCGTTCCTTCCATCTCCATACCCCCGCCTTCGAAATACCACTTCCAGTAACCGCTCTTCAGTTCATTGGTAAAATTACCTTCACTCTTTACTTTTCCGTCTGTAAAGTAGTTTATACATTTTCCATTCTTCAGCCCTCCTTTATAGGTAATCAGGTGCTCCTTCCTCCCTTCCTGATCAAACACCAGCCATTCTCCGTTTTGTTTTCCGCCGGAAACAGGGCCCTCTGATTTCAGCTTACCATTCTTATGAAATGTCTGATAGGCTCCATCCCCCTTTTTGAGCAGCTGTTTTCCGTCCGGGGTCCAATAATTAAGTATAAAATATTCTTTCCCGCGAAACTCGGTTTCTTCCTTTTGTTTTCCATCGCTGTACCAGAAACTCCATTTCCCGCTTTCCTTATCATCTGTGTAAAAACCAATGAGCTGTTTCTTCCCGTTTTCATACCAGGCCTCGTACTTCCCCTCCTTCCGGTCATTAGAAAAAGTGCCTTCATTCTCCTTCTGACCATTCTCATACCAATAGATCCATGCTCCTTCCTTGACCGATTTCCACTGATAAGCAAATTGTTTGGCTTTGAAGCTCTCTACGCTTCGCTTATTCCCGTTCTCCCAATAACCTGTCCATATACTGTCTTCCGCTCCGTATTTATAGAAAGATTCCTGTGCCACCTGCCCGCTCTGGTACCAGAACATAAACCGTCCGTTCTTTTTCCCGTTCACATAATATTCCTCCGTACGTTGCTTGCCATTCTCATGAAAGCTTTTCCAGAGACTGTCTTCGCTCCCGTCGTTATACCATCCTGTACGCGCCACCTGACCATTCTTATGCCAGAGTGTATACTGTCCGTGAGGAATTCCCTTCCGGTAATTGGTTTCAGACTTTTTCTTTGTTTCTTCTTTATCCCAGAAATCCACCACAGTCTGAGACCGGGTAAGGGTTGTGAGTAAGATACAGAGCGTAAGAAGAGTGTAGCGCATGGACAAATCTAATCCTTTATTGAATATCAAGGACTGTATTGGTGCCGTACGATTTATGCTCCCGCGTAGCCACCCCCATTTTTGAATAATAGGGATCGAGCAGGATTTTACGATGTCCGAGGGAAGGTATTTTATCATCCACCAGCAACTGCATCACTACCGCCAGGGGGGAATCAGCTCCATAGGAGCAACATTCTGCAAATCCTCCGTTTGCGCATTTCTTCCGCTGGTGACCCACATAGCCCTTTTTTCCGGCTTCCTTTGCAAAGCAATCGGCAAAATTAAATAAGGTCTGATCCGGTGCTAACGCGGTCCTTGGTTTCAGTTTAACCATGGTATCGTACAGAGAACGATGATATCCGGAATTCTTGATGTGAGGCTTTACATATTTTTCCGCAAATTCCTTCGGGAACATCCTGGCAAGGTTAACATAAAAGAAAATCTGCTTTTCATCCGGGGTCTGCCATGCCGCTGATGCGGCTGTGTTGGCAGCTTTGTACTTAGGATCCGCCCATTCCGCGTCCTGAAAGGAACAAAAAAGAAGCAACAGAAGAAGTTTCGGCCATTTCATAGAGAACAGGTATACGGATGCTGTAAAAAAAGTTAGCGGCCGGTCATCTTTCTTTTCTCTGCTGCTGAACCTGCAGGGGGTTAGCATTGATCTCGGAGTATTCCTTTCGCTTGCGGAACACATCCATGGCAAAATAGACCGCTTGCCGGAAAGAATTTTCATTCGCTTTGTTCTGACCTGCAATATCAAATCCCGTTCCGTGATCGGGGGAAGTTCGTACCACGGGCAGGCCCGCCGTAAAATTCACCCCTTCTGAAAAGGACAATGCTTTGAAGGGGGCCAGTCCCTGATCATGATACATAGCCAGAATACCATCGAAGCGGTTATAGGAGCCGTTACCAAAAAAACCGTCGGCCGCATAGGGTCCGAAAACGGTGATATTCATATCCTTCGCTTTAGTTACCGCAGGAAGTATGATCGTTGCTTCTTCCGTACCCAATGTTCCCATATCTCCGGCATGCGGGTTAAGTCCCAGGACTGCGATACGGGGTTTTCGTATACCAAAATCGCGGACAAGGGAACGGTTCATGCTCACAATGCATTGAAGAATGCGGTCGGCCGTGAGTAAAGCAGCGATATCCGAAACGGGTATATGATCGGTAACAAGTCCTACACGGAGTTCCCGGCTACAGAGGAGCATGAGAACATCCGGGGTATTAAATTTTTTTTGAAGGAACGCCGTATGTCCGGCAAACGGAAACTGCTCTGACTGTATAGTATGTTTATTAATGGGAGCAGTAACAAGAACATCTGCCTTCCCTGTCAGTACAGCCTCACTGGCGGCTTCCAGCGAGCGAAGGGCATATTTTCCCCCATTCACTGTAGCTTTACCAAACTCTACCGGCACATCTTCTTCATACACATTGATCACATTGAGCCGTTTGGAGTGTAAGGTCTCCCCTTCCCTTACCTGCTGATACTGGTATTCCTCGTTGCCAAGGGTTTTACGGTGAACAGCAGCCGTTTTAGTGTTTCCATATACTACCGGGGTACACCATTCGAAGATAGCAGGATCGGAAAATGTCTTGAGGATTACTTCCCATCCCACCCCGTTAATATCGCCCTGTGAAATGGCGACCCTGATCTTTGATTCAGCACTCATTGGAAATAAAAGTACGGATAAAAGCGTTAGTCATTCCACAAATCCCACCACTGCTGCCACATCGAACACATCAATCTCCTTCCACGTGCGGGTATCAGCATCCCAGACCGTTACCCCCTGGGGATAGCGCTCCCCGTTAACAATCAGTTCGTAGGGAACCGCGAGCAGTTTCGGACAGGTGCGGGCACGGCGGTGATCACAGAACTGTTTACCAATAACAGCGCCCTGATACTGAAAAGCTCTTCCGCTCACCGGAACCTCTGTAAGATCTGCTGTGAATCCGTTGCCCAGATCCTCACTGAATATCTGACTCAGCTTTTTCTTCTTCACCTCCACTGTAAAGTTTCCTTTGCCGCACACATACACCCAATTTCCGGATGCATCTTTATAAAAATATGAATTGAACGGAGTGGACGGCACCTGTTCAATAATTCCGATTACTTCCTGCTTCCGGGTGGGGATATCTACTTTGTAAATGGTGCAGATATTTCGGGTTTGATTATAATGCGGATAGAGGAACTGCTGATCATTCAGCCACACAAAGGGCACCCGCACCGACTTCTCCTTTCGGGCAGAGGCATCTTCACCGTACCCGGCATCATTCACCAGCAACTGCTTATCCTTCCCCACCGGGTACAACCATATCTTGAATTGTCTGCTGGACTGATCTACTTCAATATCCTGTCCTTCGAGGGCTTTAAATAACAAGTCATGGATCTCATAATATTGTCCTGTTTTCAGATCCAGGTAGCTGTAGTACCGGCCTTTAAAAATATCGTTTGTGTAAAAAATAAGGCTGTCGCCCCTGCCGAATAAAAACTGGTCTTTCCGGTCGAGCAGTACTTTTTTATCCCGTATATCTATCACATTCCCGATCCCGGTGATCACATAGCGGTTGCGGTAGATTTTATTCTGACCGAGATCGAAACGAATATAATTTCCTGTCACGCCCTCCTTCTTGCCCGGCACACTGATTATTTTCTCTTTCGACTGATATTTCCCGTCCACAAAATGATAGGCCACGAGATGCTGTAAAAAGTTCTGGCCCGCTTTGAGATCATTTTCCGCCACAAGTAAACTCACCTTTTTCCCAGCCCCCCGGAATCCGGCGAAGCAGAGAATAAAGCCGAGAGCTGCGGTAAAGAAGACCGTTGCACGCATTCAGAGGAAGGGGTTAGCGGCGTTTGAGGTACTCGAACAATAAGCGTACTCCAACTCCCGTGCCACCTTTACCCCTCCAGGTATCAGGGGAAGTGAGGAATGCGGGTCCGGCGATATCGAAATGCATGTAAGGATAATCCGTAAAGCGGGTCAGAAATTTACCTGCCGTGATAGCCCCTCCTTCAGGGCCTCCGATATTTTTCATGGCCGCAATATCTGACTTCAGCATATCGTCGTACTCATCCCAGAAAGGCATTTCCGCCAGTCGTTCATACACCTGGTCGCCGCAGGCTTTGAGTTTGTTTTTCACTGCTTCCGAAGCGGTGCCCATACACACCACACCCATGGAACCGATAGCGGCTTTGGCGGCTCCGGTAAGAGTAGAGAATTCGAGGAGGAGCTCGGGAGAGAATCGTTTAGCGTAATGAAGTGCGTCGGCAAGGATCATTCTGCCCTCCGCATCTGCATTGAGCATTTCAACTGTAAGTCCGCTCATCATAGTAATCACATCCCCCGGTACATAGGCATTCATGCCCGGCCGGTTGTCGGTTGCAGGTACCAGGGCGATCACATGAACAGGAAGTTTTGCTTTTGCAATGGCGTACATCGCGCATCCTACCGTTGCAGCGCCAGCCATATCGCATTTCATCATGTCCATGCTGTTGGGAGTCGGTTTCAGCGAAACACCCCCGGTGTCAAACACCACTCCCTTTCCCACGAGCACCACCGGTTTTTTATTACGGGCTCGCCGCGGCTTGTATTCCATAACAGTGAAGGTGGGAGGATCTATACTTCCGCGGTTCACCGCGAGTAAACCACCCATCTTCAGGGATTCGATTCTGGCTTTACTGAATACCTCCACCCGGAATCCGGCTTCTTTTCCCATGCTTTTGAACTCTGCCGCAAGCTGGGAAGCATTCAGAAAATTCACAGGTTCGTTTACGAGCGTACGGGCCTTCATGGTGGCGGAAGTAACCGCCTTCAGGTTCAACAGGTCGCCGGGGCGCAGACGGGGGCAAACGATCAAGATCTGCGTAAGACTATTGCGGTCTTTTTCAGGATTTTCCCTGTACTTCAGAAACTGGTAATTTCCCAGGATCATTCCCTCGGCGAAGGCAAGTGCAAGATCACGGTTACCGGTGGTATCCACTACCGTTAGCGTTTTAAGTTTAATCGCATTTACCAATGCCGTAAGCGTGCTCCCGGATTTACGTGCAGCTTCAAGAGTAAGGGAGGCGGTGTGTTTATTCACAGAAGCCCAGAAAAACAACTGGCGGTTGTAGCGGTTGATACGGATACATGTTCCCGGAGGCGAAACCGCGAGCATTTCGTTGATATAGGCTGCTTCTCCGGGTGTGAATCCTGCTTTTAAGAGGTCTGTTTTGGAAGTTCCGATCACCAGCAGGTGATCCTTCTTACCTGCACTGCTTACCTTTCTGATGGCTGTCATTTGTTCTTATCTTTGCGAAGGGTAAATGTAAGAAAAACGCCACAGATGAACACCACCCGGTTACTGCTTAAGGCCCTTGATGCTGAGTTTCTTAGCACGGAAGAAGGACTGTACCTGTTCGAGCATGCAGATACTGCTGAACTGATGTATGCGGGGAATGAACTGAGAAAAAAACTTAAGCCCGAAGGATTTGTGACCTGGCAGATTGACCGGAACGTAAATACCACAAATGTATGTGTGGCCAACTGCAAGTTTTGCAATTTTTACCGTATACCTGGGCATCCGGAAGCATACATTACGGATATCCCAACCTATGTAAAAAAGATCGAAGAAACCTTCCGATACGGTGGTGATCAGCTTTTACTGCAGGGTGGACATCATCCGGAACTGGGTCTTAGCTTTTACACCGGTCTTTTCCGGGAACTTAAAAAACGTTTTCCCAGGTTAAGACTGCATGCGCTGGGGCCCCCCGAGGTAGCACATATCTGCAAGCTGGAAAAAATGTCGCATACCGACGTGTTGAAAGCCCTGAAGGAAGCCGGTCTTGATTCCCTTCCCGGAGCAGGCGCAGAGATTCTTCACGACCGTGTACGCCGGCTGATCTCGCAGGGTAAATGCTCCGGCAGGGAGTGGCTGGATGTTATGCGTGCCGCTCACCGGCAACATATCACCACTTCCGCCACCATGATGTTCGGGCATGTAGAAACCTTGCAGGAACGCTTTGAACATCTTGTATGGATACGTGAAGTTCAAAGTGAAAAACCTCCGGGTTCCAAAGGCTTTCTTGCCTTTATTCCGTGGCCATTTCAGGACGACGGCACATTGCTGAAGAGGCATAAAGGTATCAGGAATAACGTGGGGGCCGACGAATACATCCGTATGATCGCCCTCAGCCGGTTGATGCTTCCCAATATCCATAATATACAAGCCAGCTGGTTAACTGTAGGAAAAGCAGTAGCGCAAATTTGCCTGCACGCCGGGGCGAACGATTTTGGCAGCATTATGATTGAAGAAAATGTTGTTTCTGCAGCCGGCGCACCGCATCGCTTTACCTCCTCTAC
Organism: Bacteroidia bacterium; assembly: GCA_020852255.1. Classification (NCBI taxonomy): domain Bacteria; kingdom Pseudomonadati; phylum Bacteroidota; class Bacteroidia; species Bacteroidia bacterium. Next base: position 126,507 of record JADZBD010000001.1, read on the forward strand.
GATCCAGAAAGCCATCCGGGAGGCAGGTTTTGTACCAAAACTCCGCAACCAGGAATATGAACTGAGGGAATTACCGAAGGAGATGGAGGAACAGGTGGTGAAGTATTAAATTTTTCAAAGGGGTCGTTCTCTTACCGCACACCGCTTTCCTGCTGAAAACAAGACCGGCACAAGGGCTCGTAATGGGTTTTTTCACCCAGCAACACCAATTCATTACCGGAAGCCAGCCGGTGAGAATGATTCGCCAGATTTCCGCAGCGCATACAAATCGCATGAACTTTGGTAACATATTCCGCGGTGGCCAGCAAACCAGGTAAAGGACCAAAAGGCTTACCAGTATAATCCATATCCAGCCCGGCCACTACTACCCTCTTCCCTGCCGCGGCCAGCCGGTTGCAAACAACCACTAACTCCTCATCGAAGAACTGGGCTTCATCAATTCCGACTACATCCACATCCAATGTCTGCAGTTGAACAGGAATCTCCCGGGCGTATTTCACCGGGGTGCTATGCAGCGCATTGGCATCATGCGAAACCACCTTCTTCTCGTGATAACGCTTGTCTACCTCCGGCTTGAATATTTCCACCTTTTGGCGGGCAATCTGTGCACGGCGCAGGCGGCGGATGAGTTCTTCCGTTTTACCGGAAAACATGGATCCGCAGATCACCTCGATCCACCCACCCTGTACTTTCCCTGAACCATGTTCCAGAAACATTGCTTAACTTTAAAGAACCGTAAATTTACAAAACACCTGCTGAATTCCTCCCCATGAACCCCGAAAATCTCCGTTCCCTCATTAACGAACTGCTAAATGAACTCGGCCAGTTGCGTGCCAACGGAGCACTGCAGGATGTACAGGTACTGCGGAAGAAGATCAGCGAACTGCATGACCAGCTCACGGTTCTGGAATACCTGCTCTCTTCATCCGGCAGCACAACGGTTCCGGATCCTGAATCTTCACCGGAGCTTAAAGGCAACCCGGCGGTGATTTCCAACGTCAATAAGAATGAATTGAAATCCCGTGTAGGACTCAACGACCGGTTCCGGTTCGTGAATGAGCTTTTCGGCGGCAGTTCTGATGAATTTAATGCAGCACTCAATCAGCTGGAATCCATGAAGCTTCCCGAGGAGGCAGAAGATTATTTAGACCGCTTGTCGGAGGTATATCACTGGGATAAAAAGGGTCATGCCTGTGAAGATTTCACACACCTGGTTCAGCAGTATTTTGGCAGGTAGCCTGCCGGTACTGCTTTACCTTTGCTGTTTTACAACTCTTGCTCAGGAACCTGATGCATTTCCGCTATCGTACGCACGAGGAATTGTAGACACCCTCAGCTCCCCATCCATGCACGGCAGGGGATACTATAAAAACGGTGACAAACTGGCTGCATCCTATATCGGTACGCAGTTCTCAGGCATGAAACTAAAGTGGTCGTACCAGGATGTTCCCGTTTCCATTGTCAGTTTCCCGAAAAAAATAAGCTGCAGTCTGGACCAAACGGATCTGGAGCCTGGAAAAGAATTCATCGCTGATGCGGGATGCCGGACCGTGAAAGGTACCTTTCCGGTGGAGAAAGTAGATAGCAGTATTGCACTTACCGTACAATCGGCTCAACAATTTATCTCCCGCGATCTTAGCGGAAAAGCCCTGCTGCTGCTGCATGAAAAAGTAAAAAACAAAGAACTGAAGGAACGGTTGATGGGCCTGGTACGGCTTTCGAACGCCTCCCTTATCATTTTCGCAGATGAACGCCTGACCCATTCCGTGGCGGTAAATCTTGAAGAAGTACCTGCTATTCACGTACTGCAAACCCTGATCCGTTACGATCTGGTGAACATCACCGTGAACATACGCAGCAAGGTGCTGAAAAACTATCCAGTACGCAATGTGATTGCACAGCTGGAGGGCAGGGTAAAAGACAGTTTCGTTGTTTACGCTGCGCATTATGATCATTTAGGAAGAATGGGGCCCGAAGTGTACTTCCCGGGCGCCAACGATAATGCCAGCGGTGTGGCTATGCTGATGTGCCTTGCACGCCATTACGCGAAAAATCCTCCGCACTATTCCATACTCTTTATAGCTTTCGGAGGCGAAGAGGCAGGTCTGGTGGGCTCCCGGTATTACACACAGCATCCCACCATTGATCTGGCAAAAGTGAAATTTATGATCAACTTCGATATTCTTGGTACCGGAGATGAAGGGATTACCGTTGTCAATGCTACACGGCATGAAACTGATTTCAAGCAATTACAGCTGATCAATGCTCAGCACAGTTTCCTGAAAGAAGTAAAACCGCGGGGGCCGGCCGCCAATAGTGATCACTACTGGTTTGCCGAGAAAGGAATACCGGCATTTTTCATTTATACACTGGGAGGAATCAAAGCGTATCATGATGTACATGACCGGAGGGAAACATTACCTTTAACAGAATTCAGCAATCTCTTTTTATTACTCTTATCGTTTCATAGCCACCTCGAACCGTGAAACTGTATCTTGTTCCCACCCCGGTCGGAAACCTGGAAGACATGACCCTCCGGGGTATCCGGATTCTGAAGGAATGCGACGGCATTCTGGCAGAGGACACACGTGTTACCGTAAATCTGCTGAAACATTTTGAGATCGGAACACCGATGACTTCCTTTCATGCTTTCAACGAACACCGCTCCCTGGATGCGATTATACAGCGCCTGCAGTCGGGGGAAGTACTGGCTATGGTCAGCGATGCAGGAACGCCCGGCATCTCGGATCCCGCCTTTTTACTCGTGAGAGAGTGCATACGGCGGAATATCCCCGTGGAATGTTTGCCCGGCGCCACTGCCTTTGTTCCCGCCCTGGTACAAAGCGGTCTCCCCTGCGACGAATTTATATTTGCAGGTTTTCTTCCGGTGAAGAAGGGAAGGAAAACCGCACTGGAAGAACTGGCACAGCAGTCGCGCACAGTGGTAGTATATGAATCTCCCCACCGCATTGTAAAAACTCTGACGGAACTGGTGCTTCATTTCGGAGAGGAACGGCAGGCTTGTGTATGCCGTGAATTATCCAAACTGCATGAAGAGGTCATCCGCGGGCCGCTCCGGGAACTGATCACACACTTCACGGATAAAACACCGAAAGGGGAGTTGGTTGTGCTGATTTCCGGAGTCGCTAAAAGAAAAAAAAATGCAGAGGAAAAAGAGTAAAACAGGATTTGACCCCGGAACACTGGTATACCGGGGAAAAGAACATCCTGAAGGAAAGGGCATCCATATCAGCCGCATGAGCTACAACAGCGAGGAGCTGGAGGAAAAGGCTTTTTCTCAGCTCAGCGACTGTCTGGAAGATTTGAAAAAAGGGAATATAACCTGGATCAATGTAGACGGGGTGCATAAAACCGAGGTGATAGAATCAGTAGGAGAAAAATTCAGGATTCATCCACTGACTCTTGAAGATATTGTAAATACCGAACAACGTCCGAAGTTTGAAGATTACGGCCACTATATTCTTTGCGTGTTGCACATGATGCACTACGAGCACCGGGTGGTGTCGGAGCAGCTGTCTATTTTAGTTTTCGAGAACCTGGTCATCACCTTTCAGGAGGCCGACGGAGGAGACGCCTTCGATTACATACGTACCCGGTTGCGTCAGAATAAAGGGAAAATACGCAAAATGGGATCAGATTATCTTGCCTACAGTCTTCTGGACGCTGTGGTGGATACCTATTTTACCATTCTGGAGAAAATAGGCGACCGGATTGAAGTGCTGGAAGAATCTCTTGTGGCCCAGCCCAAAGACATTACCCTGCATCAGCTTCACTCGCTGAAAAGAGAAATGATCTTTCTCCGTAAAGGGGTGTGGCCCTTACGGGAACTGTTGAACAATATGGAGCGGAGCGAGAGTGAACTGATCACAAAAACCACCGATTTGTACCTGCGTGATCTGTATGATCACACCATCCGTGTAATAGATACAGTGGAAACATACCGTGATCTGCTTTCAGGAATGATGGATATTTATCTCTCAAGCCTGAGCAATAAAATGAACCAGGTAATGAAGGTCCTGACCATTATTTCCACCCTGTTCATCCCCGTTACGTTTATCGCCGGAATCTACGGTATGAATTTCCGCTACATGCCGGAATTGGCATCTCCCAACGGATACTGGATAACATTGGTACTTATGGGAAGTATTATCGTAGGACTTCTCTTCTGGTTCCGTTATAAAAAATGGCTGTGACCCTCTGTCCCACCGCGAACCAGACCGTACCCTGACCATTAAGAGCCCGGTACGCACGATTTAATACCTTTGCCTGACAAATCTTTATCTATGAAAGCCTTGATGCTCCCTCTCCTGCTTTTCAGCGGACTCTCCGTGCCGGCACAGCGTGGTTTACCGGCTGATACAAATGTTATCGGCGCGGGTGGTAAAAAAACGGGGTTCTGGATAGAAAATTCCGGACTGAACCGGACACAGGGATGGTATGCCGACGGTCAGAAGCAGGGAAACTGGGTCAGCTATCATGCCGGTGGCACCCCCTCCCAGATTGAGTACTATGCGAACGGCCGCCGGAATGGTCTCGTGCTCACCATGGATATTCACGGGAAGATGACGCGTGAGGAGTATTTCACGAACGATACACTCGACGGTGTGTCTAAAACCTATCACGATAATATGCGTCTGAAGAGCGAGATCGGTTACAAAATGGGCCGTTTGCACGGTGTATACAAACTCTGTTACATTGATGGTACCATGCAGGAACATTCCTATTTTATCAACGGCAAGAAGGAAGGAAAAGCCAAGTGGTTCTATTCCACCGGACAAGTACTTACAGAGTACAACTATGTGAGCGGGAAGCTGGAGGGAATCCAGAAAACATTCTATAAAAGCGGAAAGGTGCAGAGTGAAATAAATGCTGTTAACAACGAATTTGACGGCATGTATAAAGAGTTTTATGAAAACGGTGCCGTGAAAGCAACTGTGCTGTACCTGAAAGGCAAAAAGCAGGGAGCATACAAGGAGGTAAGTGAAGATCAGAAAACGGTGTACCGGACCTGTACATACAAAGACGGGGAATACAACGGAGAGTACAAGGAATTCCATCCCACAGGCAAGCCGAAAGTTACCGGTAAATATGTGATGGGAAAGAAAGAGGGTGAATGGAAAGAATGGGATGAAGACGGCAAGCTCACCTCAAGAAAATATAAGAACGATATTGCACAATAAAAAAATCCCCCCTTTTTTCTAAGGAGGGATTTTTGTTTGTTTGAGGTGCAGGAGATTATTTCTTCCCCTTTTCGAACTTTCCTTTGATCTTTGGATCCACAAACACGCGGGTCATGTCGCGGTATTCCATGGCATTTGCGTCAAAGTTTTTAACCCAGTTCTGTACCAGGCGGTAATTCTCCTCGTAAAATATCGGCATGTATGCTGCCTCTTCCAAGGCAACCTGATCTGCCATCAGGTACAGATCGTAACGTCTTTTATCATCTACTTCTCTCATTGCTGCGCCGAACAGTGAATCGAATCGTGCGTTAAGAAAGCGCACGGAGTTAACAGAAGAACGCTCTTCAAGTTTGGCAGGAACATGGGTACCGTAAAGAATCGTCAGGAAGGTCTCAGGATCCGGATAATCTGCGATCCATCCCGTTCTCCAGAAATCTGTTTTCCCGGTTTCGAGTTTATCAAGGTGCTGGGCAAACGGCATCATATCAATCTCAACGTTGATGTTGAGCACTTCCTTGAGCTGGCTCTGAATCAGCTGCGCAGTAAGCACGTTACGGTCAGCACCGCCGGAATTGATCTGAAGAGTAACAGAAGGAAATCCCTTTCCGTTCGGAAAGCCGGCGTCAGCTAAAAGTTTTCTTGCCATATCAGGCTCAAACGAATAGCCCTTCAGTTTTTCAAACTCATATCCTTTATCAGAAAAATTATCCACCGGTGGCACCATTCCGTATTTTCCCGCAATGCCTTCGCCTTTGAGAATATTCCCGATGATCTTGTCTCGGTCTATAGCATAATTAAATGCCTGCCGCACTTTCTTGTTATTAAATACCTGACCCTGGTTCTGGAATCCGTAATACGTCAGCGACATGGCAGGCACCATCTGAAGCACAAACGGCGTGTTTCCGCCTTTGGCATCTTTGAATTCGCTGAGGATCTGTCCGTGCATTTCGGTGGGAATACGGAAAATCATATCCACCTCTCCCTGACGGAAGGCGAGCATTTCCTGCTTTTTCTCCTTGATGAAAGTAAATTTAACTCCGTCGAGGTATGGAAGCTGATTGCCGAATTCATCCGTTGCCCAGTAATTATTATTGCGCTCCAGAACCACCACATTTCCTTCTTCAATGGTTTTCACCCTGAACGGACCGGTGCCCACACATTTGGTACGCATGTTCTCCCCGTATTTATCCACGGCTTCCTTCGGAAACACCCAGCATCCGGGCATCGTAAGAATGTTATCGAATCCTGCAAAGGGAAAATTCAATGTGATCTGGAGGGTGTATGGGTCCAGCACTTTTACACCCGAAACACCCCCTGCCATGGGAGAGCCTTTTGCAGTGGACTCGAAATATTCATTGGCCCCCTGTACACGGTCTTTAAAGGTTACATAGAACTGCTGGTTGTTTGCTTTCGACTCACACAGTTTATCAAATGAATATTTGAAATCCTCTGCAGTAACCGCACGACCCTTCCCGTCAGGAAAACACTCGTCATCGTGAAAGGAGGCGTTCTGACGAAGGTAGAAAGTCCAAACGGTGGCATCCGCGTTCTTCTCCCACTTTTCAGCTAAGCCAGGAATTACCTTCAGATCAGCCTGGCTGAGCCTTACAAGACCCTCGTAAATCTGGTTGGCGATACGCTGGGAAGTGACCTCCGTAACATCCAAAGGATAAAGACTTCTGAAGTCTTCCACTTCATTCATCTTCAAAACATCTCCGTAAAAAACATTTCCCTTGGCGTCTTTTTTCTCACCGCCGGATCCTTCATCCGGACCGCAGGATGACAATGCCATGGCACCTGCCGCTAAAAGATAAATGAGTCGCTTCATAAGTTGTCGAAAATAGTTGGGCTAAACGTATGATTATTAGTAGAATGCAAACCTAATCATTTTTTGCAGAACGTCAACTATTTTAACGTGGAATTTTAGTGTTCATTCTATTGGTTTTCAGTGAATTGTCTATTTCAATTCCAGCAGAACCGGGCAATGATCCGAATGTTTAGCCTCCGGGAGGATAGCGGCCCGTTTAAGATTGCCTGAAAGACTTTCCGAGGCCATGTTGTAATCAATTCTCCATCCCAGATTTTTAGCCCTCGCATTGGCCCTGAAACTCCACCAGGTATACTGATGGGGCTCCGGATTAAAATGCCGGAAAGTATCAATGAAGCCGGATTGAATGAACTTGCTCATCCATGCTCTTTCCTCCGGAAGGAAACCGGAACTACTGGCATTTGAAACAGGATTGTGAATATCAATCGGGCGATGGCAAATGTTGTAATCTCCCCCGATGATAAGTTGCGGTCGCTTCTTCCGGAGCTTTTGAATATACTCATAGAAATCATCCAGGAACCGGTATTTGAAATCCTGACGCAGGTCTCCGGTTGTTCCGCTGGGGAAATACGTACTCATAATGGATAGTTCGCCAAGATCAATACGGATGAACCTGCCCTCGGCATCATATGCCTTCATGCCGGTACCGTACTCAACATGATCCGGCCGGTGACGTGTAAAAATGGCTGTGCCGCTGTATCCCTTCTTCTCTGCAGGATACCAGTACAATTCATATCCAAGTGCGGAAAAGGGTGACGAATCCACCACGTCCGGTGTAGCTTTGATCTCCTGCAGACAAAGCACATCCGCATCCGTTGCCTTCAGCCATTCAGCCAGACCTTTTCCCATGGCCGCCCTGATCCCGTTCACATTATAAGAGATGATCCTCATATTCTCAACAAATTAGGGATATTTACGTTTGGTAATGGTGCAAATTTATCATTCTGTCAGGAAATTCGTTCTCTGGAATTTCATTCTGCTTTCCGCCGGCAGCCTGAGTGCCCAGACGTTCTCTCTCCAGCGTGAAAAATTTATTTCAGTCACAGATTCCATAGAACTGGATTCACTTACCATCCTGCCTAACAGCCTTCGCTTGTACCGCCTGAACGGTGAATTGCTGGACAGCAACTGTTACCGACTGCTTCCGGACAATCGCTCCCTTCTGCTGCTCAAAACAGAGGGCTGCCTGTTGGATTCCGTATTCACCCTTCTCGCTGCCTATTCCTGCCTTCCCTACCGGCTGGACCGGCCCTGGCTTCACAAAGATCCGCTGCTGGTAAAAAAAGGGCAGCAGGTTATCAGCAATCCCTTCCTTTACAAACCGGCCACCGGTTTTTCGAACGATCTGTTCCAGATTGGATCACTGAATAAAGAAGGAAGCATCACACGCGGACTTAATTTCGGAAGTAATCAGGACGTGGTAGTGAACTCCTCCATGAACCTTCAGCTCTCCGGTAAACTTAGTGAGGATCTGGACCTGCTGTTATCCGCTACGGACGATAATATACCGGTGCAGGCCGACGGCACGACTGCGCAACTGCAAGAATTCGACAAGATCTTCATCCAGATCAGCGATAAGCGGCAAAAACTCATCGCCGGCGATTTTGAAATGAAACGCCCCCTCTCGTATTTTATGAATTACCACAAAAAGGCACAGGGGCTTTTTTATGAAACGCGCTGGAATGTGATGGATCGGCGGAAGAACGGAACAGAAAAAAACAAGGTCTTCGGAGGCGGTGCCGTGAGCAAAGGCAAATTTGCACGTAATGTATTCCAGGGCACGGAAGGAAACCAGGGGCCGTACCGCCTTCGCGGCAGTGAGAATGAACTGTTTATCATTATCCTGTCGGGCACAGAAACAGTTTATATAGACGGGGAACTCCTCAAGCGCGGAATGGAGAATGACTATGTAATTGATTACAATACGGCGGAGATTACGTTCACACCTCACCATGTAATCACCAAGGATAAAAGGATCACTGTCGAATTTCAGTATTCCGATAAACTGTACGCGCGTTCCGTGTTTACCGGAGGTTACGAATATGAATACAAATCGGGAAATTATAAGGAAAGGCATTACTTGTTTGCCTATTCGGAACAAGACGCTAAAAACAAACCCTTGCAGCAATCGCTTACAGAAGAAGATAAGCAGCTCATGAGTATTGTGGGAGACAGCATTCAGGATGCGTATATTCTTGCGGCAGACAGTGTGGCTTTCTCCAATAGCGAGGTGCTTTACGACCGCACGGATTCACTGGTGGGAACGTATACATTCCCCGGTGTGTATATTTATTCCACTGATCCCGATTCGGCACGCTTCCGCCTGAGTTTTTCCTATGTGGGACCCGGAAGAGGAAATTACGAGCCGCTGAATACTTCCGCCAACGGAAAAGTGTACCGCTGGCTGATTCCCGACACGGTAACCGGCTCGCTGCGCGGGTCCTATGAACCGGTATTGCTGCTGGTGAGCCCCAAGAAAAAACAAATGGTTACGGCAGGAACTGAGATCATTTTCGGGCCTCATAAACGTTTTATGGCCGAAGGCAGTTTTACGGTGAATGATATAAATCTGTTTTCCACCGCCGACAAACGGAACGACCAGGGATACGGAGGAAAGATGGAGATGGAGTTTCCGTTTTATTCTGTGAAAACGAGGGCCAGGCCAGGGAAAGGGTTTAGCGCAGGACTGAAGCTGGGGCTGAATTATGAATTTGTAAACCGGAACTTCGCACCGGTTGAACGATTCCGGGGTGTGGAATTTGATCGCGACTGGAACCGGACGGGGCTGGTGCAACTGGAAGATCTTCATTGGGCAGGGGCGCGCATAGCGGCTTTTTATAATGAACGGATACCCTTCTCGTATTCTTTCAGTGCCTTACTGGAAGGCAACAGGTACAGTGGAATGTTACATGAACTGCGAACCGATATCAGAAATTCAAAAACCCGTTTTCAGCTGCGATCATCCCAACTGAGCACCACAGCGGCTTCCGGCAATACAGGGTTTCGCCGGGTCACTGCAGATGTGTCGAGGCAGCTGGGGCCGCTGGTGCTGGGAAGCAAAGCCGCATTTGAAGAAAATATCCATAAGAATTCCGGGGATACCCTTTTGCCGCTAAGCTTCCGGTTTCTGGAATGGGAAGTATATAGTGGTTCAAGGGATTCGGCGAAGGTGAACTGGCGCCTGTCGTACAGGCACCGCACGGACGATGCGGCGGGAACCGAGAAACTGATGCGCACCACGGAGGCCGACAATTATTCCGGTACCATGCGATGGAAGAAGGGAACTATTCACGCGCTGGCTTTCACAGGTACCTTTCGCCGGTTGCGGATCATTGACAGTACACTTACGGCCATTAAGCCGGATGAATCCGTAACGGGAAGAGTAGAGTACGATCTCGTGTTGTGGAAGGGGGTACTCATTTCCGGAACTTTTTTTGAAGCCGGTGCCGGACTGGAACAGAAAAAAGAATTTGCCTTTCTTGAAGTTCCCGCGGGGCAGGGCATATACACCTGGATTGACCACAACGGAAACGGGATCAGGGAACTGAATGAATTTGAGATTGCGGCATTCCCGGACCAGGCAACGTTTATTAAAGTATTCATTCCCACACAGGATTATATCCGCACCTATTACAACCAGTTCGCGCAAAGCTTCACCCTTCGCCCGGCTGTTAGATGGAGAAAAGAGAAAGGATGGAAAAAGGGAATCAGCCGCTTTTCGAACCAGATCAGTTTTCACGGAGACCGGAAAAGCACCGAGACCGATCTGCTGATAGCCTATAATCCCTTTTTACAGGACGTTGAGGAAAATACCCTGCAAACACTGAATTCCAGGTTCAGGAACACGCTGTGGGTGAATCAGGGCTCACCGGACTGGGCGGCTGATGTTTCGTGGAATGATCAGCGGAACAAATCACTTCTCAGCAGCGGTTTCGATACTCGCGGCAATGCCTGGTATGAGAGTAATGTTCGTTGGAGTCTGAGAAAAAGATGGAGTGTGCAAGTACAGTATAAAGACGGGTACAAGAGTTTCCGCTCCGACTTTTTCCCGGGGAGAAATTACCATTACCATTATTATGAGACCCAGCCGCGTATCACCTACCAGCACGATGCATCGCTCCGGCTGCAACTAAGTTACCGGTATTCTGAAAAGATGAACGCAGCCGATCTGGGCGGGCACAGGGCCAAAATTCAGAATGCCGGTATTGAATTCAGGTACAATACACTTCAGAAGGGCAGTTTTACCGCGAAAGCGAATTTCATTTACATCCGTTACCGCGGAACGCCGAGCGGGTCGGTCAGTTTTGAGTTTCTGGAAGGCCTGAACAGCGGCAACAACATCACCTGGGGACTGAATTTTCAGCGTACGCTCTCGAACAATTTACAAATCAATTTGAGTTACGACGGCCGTTTGCCAGAGGGGTTAAGTGTTATTCACACCGGAGGCGCACAGGTGAGGGCGTATTTTTAGTAATTTCGTCGCTGTTCTTTGGATAGGCAATGATAAGAACCCCGTAACATGCCCGGGTGGCGGAATTGGTAGACGCGCTGGTCTCAAACACCAGTGATAGCAATATCATATCGGTTCGACCCCGATCCCGGGTACCAGATCGGGATACTTGATATTTAATTCAGGTATCCCGATTTTTTTTTGCCCCAAATCCTGCGCCAATAGGGCGATGTAGAGCATCGCGCAATCTATTTTTTTGGTTCGACACTTGTCATCTTTTTTAGAATACGAAATTCCTTCAGGAAACATCCAATATTGCGCTTGTACTTTTTCGTAGTATGCCGCAGAACCCCAATAAACACTAAGGTTTTTAGCATATTTAAATAAATTTTTCACCGCTAAATCGAGGTTCGACACTTGTTGTCCCGCTTTTTGTAATTCTTGCTCGATTCCGACTTTTTCTTCCCTCAATTTTGCCTGAAATTTGGTGTATTGTTCCCCCGAAATCTCCTCCAAAACGAAGCGTTCCTCCAACCTATCTAACTTGCCTTGCACTTCTGCAATGCGTGTTCTAAGGAGGCTCGAAAAATCCTCTTTTTCCGCGTTTAATTTGCGGTACGTCCCCTTAAATTGATCCATCAGGAGTTGTTCCATATGATCGCCTCCAAGCGTGAAATACGAAAGGATTTTTTCGAAGCGGGAATGCAGCATTTTTGCGCTCACATTATTGTAACAGCCCTTGGTTCTGCATTTGTAATACCATAAATTTTTCTTCTTCACTATATAGCCCGGAATTCTGCTTTCGCAATGATCACATCGAAGGAAATTTTTAAGCGGAAGGAATTCATTTTCCTTTTTGCATTTGTATCCGCCTGAACGATCCTTCGTCATAATACCATGCACTTGCAGAAATAATTCCTTAGAAATAATTGCAGGATGTGTTCCCTGAATAACTTGTCCTTCCAATGTATTATGTGACATCAATCCGCAATAAAACGGATTGTGTAAAATGCCCGACATCGTTTGGTTTGGAATTTTCAAACCAAGTTTTGCTAATCGCTCGCGTATTTCTTCAGAAGTAATTCCCTGCGCCTTCCATTCAAAAGCTTTCTTCAGTAGTTCCCCTTTTTTATTTACGGTAATGATGCGCTTGTTGTTTATCCTAACGCTATCATAACCGAGTGGGGTGTGCTGAATCCATTCTCCTCTTAATAACGCTTCACGCGTTCCGTTAATGCATTTCTCTCTACGCACCTGATTATCGTATTCAGAAAAAATGAATTGAATGTTTTGTTGCAAACTTCCACTCGCGGTTTCTGAATCGGTAGGTTGAGTTACTGCAACAATATGAATTCCTGAAGTTCGAAGTTGCTCCTTTATATAAATAGCATTCGCTCCTGATCGAGAAAATCGATCAACGCTGTAAACAACTATGTAGGAAATTTTCTCTTTACTCTTTTTTACAAATTGAAGCATCCGATTAAATTCCTTTCGCTCATCGTTTTTTGCACTTTCATAAGTTCCACCAAACTCCCCCAAGACGATGTACTTATTTTTTATTGCAAAATTGATGCACGATTTCTTTTGAGTCGTAAGACTCATATTGTTGTCGGCTTGTTCCTTTGTTGAAACGCGTGTATAGATTACGCAATTTCCTGTTCGGGTTGATTTTGTTAGTTCCCCCTTTCCAAATTGATGGAAAATTTCTAATTCACTCATGCTGCTTTTCGTTTTAGTGGTTCTTCAGGATGAAGAGGAAAAATATTTCCTTCATCTTTTACGGGAAGCGGTGCGAGTGACATTTCGCGAGCGATGGTGATGTAAAAAAGTTCAGCGAACTTTATTACAGTCTTTGCAATCTGCTCTGCTAATTCATCCGGCAAGTTTTCCCAACCTTTCATTTGTTTTACTTTTTCTTTTGTTGTGATCGGTTTTTCTTCCATTTTTCATTTGGTTTTTTAACCGCACGTTCTTGGCTTTAAGTTCATCAATTACTGTGCAAAAGCATCCAATGTTCCAATAGTAAATTATTGAAATACAGCCCAAAACGGCAGATTTATTAGGTAATAAGACTTGGTTGTTTCAGAAGAAAGTCACATACACTACCAAAATCCCCCGATTTCAGGCGTATAAATGGAATTTCTCCCAATACAGCCACAAATCTATTTCAGGACTAAAGAATGGTTTCCATGAAATGTTCTGTGATGATTTGTTCTGCGGATTTTTGTTTTTTATTGTTGTGAAATGCGGAATTCAATTTTATTCTTCGCTTCACTTTCAATACATTTGATCACGATTTCAGAATAGCGCAGGACTCAAGATAAGTGCAGTTGAAAAAAGCCCCCAGTCCCCCGGTGGCTTTTTTTATTTTCATCTGATCGGAATGTGATATCGATGTGATGGTGATGTGATCGGAATGCGAAACGATGCGATTTGATGTGAAGACAATGGGACTCCTATGTGATGGGATTGAATTTTATTCGCACCTATCCCGTTTAGTACTTATGATTCGCAACAATATCATTAAACATTTTTACCTCGGCAATTCCAGAGTAACTCTTATCAATCAAATACATATTCTTCAATGATAAAAAATTGTAGTGATGGTCTTTATAATCCTGTAAAGAAATATTTTGCCCTCGTTTGAGAGCAATAGGGGTAATGTGTGCAAGTTTCCATCCCTGTTCATTTAATCTTGTGTTTTTATCCGCAACCATTTTTCCAATCAAGGTTTCATATTCGTTTTTCTTCCGTATGAAAGCAATCGGAAATTCATTTTTATTTAGGAGAGATTGAACGTCTATCTTTTTAATTTTTGATTTGCTTAACACCAAGTTTTTGAATACCCAATGAGCAGGTGTATTGTCAGTAGTAATTATTTTTCGTGAATGTGAATTAGAAACCTTTGTCCCTCTTGTTTCGCCTCCTTTACGGGTAAACAAAGTCATTGCATCATCGTCAATCCATTCCTTTAAAACGCTGTCCCACGCACTACAGATTTTATTCTCAGCGAATACGATTTTTTCGTTCTCAATTAACTGGATAAATATTGATTCCAAATGTTTCTTTATTTTATTCTCCATTCTTTTCTTTTTACTTCACTTTCACGTTCATCAGCAACGGCAAAAGGAAATCACGAAACGTATATTTAAGATTGTGACTACTTTCAGGATGAAAATAGTCATTATTATTGGTAGAGAATGAACAGGATAAATGAAATCTGATTTTCAATGCTTTAGTTTTAAATAACAACTTAATCGTTGTCCTAACAATTTTTATTGAAATTTAATTTGCTCTTATTCAATATGATAACTCTAAAAGTAAACCCGTTGAAAAATATATCTGTAAATTTTTAGTTCGTATTTTAGAATTTTTATACATTTGCTCCGATCAAAGGTGAAAAAGATATGTTTACTACAGTTATGACAAAAGTGAATCCTGAAATGATTGTGTTGGCGCGTGAATCACGCGGGCTTTCACAACGTGAATTGGCTGACCGATTGGGAATTTCCCCGGCTCTTCTTTGTCAATTAGAACAAAGCAATCGATCATTAAGTGATGATATGGTTGAGAAACTGGAGAAGGAATTAAAATATCCTCAAGGTTTTTTCGGACAAGAAGGTGAGGCATATTTAACTTCCACAATTAATTTCCGCAAGCGTTTAAAAGTTCCGCGCAATTTAATTTCTTCTATTGAAGCCAATATCCAGGTTTATCGTTTGAATATCGAACTTCTACTTGAAAAGATAAAAGTTCAGAAGCAAGAAATTCCGCACTTCGATTTGGAGAAGTTGGGTTCGGTGCAGGAAGCTGCGAAAAAACTTCGCAAATTATGGAACGTACACGCAGGCGCGATAGATAATGTAACAGCCCTTTTAGAATCGAAAGGAATTATTACAATCGCTTTTGATTTCGGAACGGAGCGTGTCGATAGTCGCGTTGTACTTACACGCAGCGGGTTTCCTGTAATCATTTACAACAAGTCTTTATTGGGAGATCGTCAGCGATTTACATTGGCTTTTGAATTAGGACATTTGGTTCTCCATTCAAGTTTAGTTGATTTTGGAGATCGCGATATTGACCATGAAGCAAATTTATTTGCTGCCGAGTTTTTGATGCCCGCGAATGATATAAGAAGCGATTTCAAGGATGGCTTGACCATACAGAAACTTGCTGATTTGAAAAAGAAATGGAAAGTATCTATGCAAGCACTTTTGTTTCGTGCGCACGATTTAGAAGACATAACCTATAATCAGCGCACCTACTTGTTGCAACAGTTTAATGAAATGAAAATACGCAGGAGAGAACCGCCTGAACTCGATATTAAAATTGAAAAACCAAAATTGCTCCGCGATATGTTCACCAAATATCGCAACGCACTAAAAGTAACAGTTAACGAATTGGCAGAACTTTTTTATATGACCGAGGAAGAATTTATGACGAGATATACGATGTAGAATTAATAAGAGTACTATGAAGACAGAAAGCAATCAAATCAAATTAAAGCCGTATTCAATGACAGAATTAGCGCGTATTTATGGTGTTGACCCACGCACCTTGAAGAAGTGGTTAGTTCCTTTTGAGAAGGAGATTGGTATCAAGCAGGGAAGGTTTTTTCAAATCCCTCAAGTGAAATTGATTTTTGATAAACTGAGTCTTCCAACCAATTTAACTATTGCAGCATAATAATAAACTGAAGAAAAATATGTCAACAAACATTTTTACAAATGAAGGCGAAAACAGTCTATTGAAAAAGTTCAATGGCGTTTTTGACAACATGACTAATTTATATGCATTCCGTGCAGTAGTAGGATATTTTAGAGCCTCCGGATATTTTGCGGTCAGGGAACATTTGATGAAAGTTCCATCTGTAAAAATTCTTGTTGGAATTGACGTTGATCATATAGTGGGAGAAGCTCAGCGGAAGGGTTTACTTTTCACTGGAGACGATGATAAAACTCGTCAAGAGTTCATCAATTGGATAGAAAAAGATATCAAGGATGCTCGTTATGCAAAAAATGTTGAGAGTGGAATTCTTGCTTTCATTGATGATATCATAAACAAGCGATTAGAAATACGGGCGCATAAATCAAAGCAACTTCACGCAAAGATTTATATTTTCCTGCCAGAAACATTTAATGAGCATACAGATGGACGTTTAATTACCGGATCGTCTAATCTTACGAGCGCAGGATTAGGAGCAAAAAAGGAAGCGAATAATTATGAGTTTAATGTTGAAATAAAGGATTATTCCAATGTGAAATTTGCATTGGATGAATTCGAGAAACTTTGGGTTGACTCTACGGATATTCTTCCTGAAAATTTCCAAAGTCTGAAAGAGAATTCTCACATTGATAAATTATTTACTCCGTTTGAAATATACATCAAGTTTCTTATAGAATATTTCGGCAGAACGATTGAATACGATCCGGAAACTGTAGGTGACGTACCTCAGAATTTCAAAAAACTATCCTATCAGATTGATGCCGTGAACCAAGGTTTCCAAATGCTAATGGAACACAATGGATTCTTTTTGGCTGATGTTGTTGGTACTGGTAAAACAGTTGTTGCGGCTATGCTTGCGAAGCGGTTTATTATTGCGAATGGCACTCAACACACAAAAATTCTTGTTGTTTACCCTCCACAAGTTGAAAAGAACTGGAAGCGAACATTCCGACAATTTAATATTGACAGATACACGAAATTCATTACCAATGGAAGTCTTGATAAAATAATTGAGGATTATGACACGCATGGTTATTGGCCAAAAGAAGATTATGATTTGATATTAGTGGATGAGGCTCATAAATTCAGAAATCATACTTCACAAGCATTTCAAAGCTTGCAGATCATTTGCAAAGCCGGACGACAAAATAATGGGAATATAGAAAGTGAAGAAAAGAAAGTGGTATTGATTTCTGCTACCCCATTAAATAATCGACCACACGATATTTATTATCTCTTGCAATTATTTCAGGATGCACGCAGATCTACGTTGCCGGAAACAAACCTGCAATCATTCTTTGCCGGAATAATTGACGAATACAAAATCATCAAAAATCAGGATGTGCCGGATATGGATGCTTTGAGAAATCTTTATTCGAGAATTCGTCATCGCGTTTTAGAACCAATTACGATTCGAAGAACCCGAAGGGATTTAGAAACCATTGATCGTTATAAAGAGGATTTAATTCAGCAAGGAATTCGTTTCCCGGAAATAGAACCACCTTATGCAATCGAATATCAGCTTGACAAGAAGTTGAATCTTCTTTTTTATCAAACAATCCACTACTTAACAGATGAGCATGCTATAAAGTATTTCAGATATCAAGCAATTGGTCATTTGAAAAAAGCGATTAGTGATGAATTTTATGAGAGTCCGGCAACCATATCAATGGCATTAGCAGGAATCATGAAGACGATGTTAGTGAAGCGATTGGAAAGTAGTTTTTATGCATTCAAAAAGTCGCTTACAAATTTTAAGAATTCAACCTCTCGAATGGTAGAAATGTTCGAGAAAGGAAAGGTTTATATCGCTCCTGACTTGGACATTAATAGATTGATCGATGATGGCTGGTCTGATGAAGAAATTGAAGCAAGAATTCTTGAAATTTCAGATGATAAACCTGAGAACAGAGTTTTTGATGCCGGGGATTTTGATGATAGGTTTTTGGAAGGATTAAAGCATGATCTAAAACTATTGACAGAATTGTGCGCTGTATGGGATACAATTGATTACGATCCTAAATTTGATAGGTTCCTCGAAATGATGAGAGGAGAGTTGTTTGACGATGTGAAAAATCCAACAAAAAAATTAGTGATATTTTCTGAATCAAAGGATACAACAGACTATTTAACTCAACAATTGACCGCAAACGGGTTTCAGAACTTATTGTCAATTGACAGTACAAATAGAAAGAATAAATTTGAAATCATTCTCGAAAATTTTGACGCTAACTACGATAAAGAAAAAAAGAATGACTTCAACATTATTATAAGTACAGAGGTTTTAGCTGAAGGTGTCAACTTGCATCGTGCAAATGTTATCGTCAATTATGACACGCCTTGGAATGCAACACGTTTGATGCAGCGTATCGGTCGTGTAAATCGTATTGGATCAGTCGCAGGGAAAATTTACAATTACAATTTCTATCCTTCTTCACAAGGAAATGATCAAATTCAATTGAAGAAAACATCGCTCTTGAAATTACAGGGGTTTCATACTGCCTTTGGGGAGGATGCACAGATTTACACCCTCGAAGAGATTATTGAAATAGTAAAATTGTACAAGGATGGCATGCCGGAAGACGAGGACATGAGATTACGTTATTTAGAATTTATTCGGAATTTTAAAGAGAATCAACCTGAAGAATTTAAACGAATCAAAAAGTTTCCGGTGAAAGCAAGAACCGGACGAAAAGCAAATGTTGAAAAAAATCACAGCAAGCTTTCAATTTGTTTATTGAAGTCTGAAGTGAAAAAGGAAATCTACAGGATCAATAAAGACAATACGGTTTATTCTCTAACATTTGAAGAGGCAGTTAAGATTTTTGAAGCCAAACAAAATGAGAAGGCATTTGCTTTGCCTGATTTCCATTACGATCAGATAAATAAAGCAACTGAGCAGTATGAAGCTGAATTAACTAATGATGAGGCGCAGGTTACTGCTCACAATACAACAGACGCAAGAGCTAATTACATCAAAAAATTTCTTCGTGATATCCGCAGCTATGCTTTGAATGATAGTTTTGAAGACGCATACAAAGTGCTTATTGAATTGATTGAGACCGGAACATTTACAAATTTAATTACTGAATTGGATCGAATCAGAAAGAAGGTTAATAATAAGAAAAAACCTTTGAGCCTCAAGGAAGCAGAAAAGGAAATCATTCGCTTAAAGGAGAAATACAGTTCGAGAAATCAAGCCGTAATTCAGGATGATCAACTTGGAATTATTAATGCTGAACCGGAAATTATTATTTCAGAAACATTTATTGACTAATTTATTTTTTGCAAATGACAAAAGAACTTATAAAGGATTATTTAGAAAGTGCTTATAAGCGCGAAAATTGGATCGCCCTAATTCGCGAGGTCTTCGTCAATGGACAATTTAATGCCAAGCCCGTTGAAATATCTATTGCCAAAAATGATATTGCTGAAAGTGCTTATGAATTAGGTTCGTTTGAAACTTCTGATAAACGTATTATTGGTATTTACGAAATCAAGATCAAAAAGAATTTAAATCTTGAACGAAATCGTGTTGGACTTAGGCAGTTATTGCGTTCTGTATATAAGCAAGTAGATGGTGCTTTTATAGTTTTTGATCAGGGGAAGAAATGGAGATTCTCCTACGTCTCAGAAGTTAATTCCCGCGATGCAGAAGGCGTTTTGATAAAATCGTATACTGAACCAAAACGTTTTACTTACTTATTTGGAGAGAACATAAGTAGTAGAACTGCAATTGAACGCTTTTACAAATTAACTGGGAATCCCGTTGAGTTAACTGCAATTAAGGAGGCATTCTCAGTAGATTCTTTAACTAAAGAGTTTTATCGAGAATTAAGTGACTGGTATTTTTGGGCATTGCAGAATGTTGAATTTCCGAATGACGAAGAAAAAGATTCTGAAGTCAGAAATGCGACCAGTACAATACGATTAATTACGCGGATAATGTTCGTTTGGTTCTTAAAACAAAAGGGACTAATTCCGGATGAGCTGTTCGACAAGAATGAGATTGATCGTATAATAAAGTACAACGATAAAAAGGGAAGCACTTATTACAAAGCGATATTACAAAACTTATTCTTTGCGACATTAAATACCGAGATGGGCGACAGCAACAGAAAATTTGTTGACAGACAGTATGGCGTTCAAGGATATTATCGTTACAAAAGATTTTTTAAAGACGTGGATCGCTTTTTAGAATTGACAAAAAACATCCCTTTTCTTAACGGAGGATTATTTGAAAATCTTGATAAGAACATTGGAACCGATGAAGCAATGAGGATTGATTGTTTTAGTAATAAATTAGAAAATGAAACCAGATTAGCAATTCCGGATTATTTATTTTTTGGTGACGATACAGTTGATCTGAGCAATGTGTATGATGATAAAAAAAGAAACAAGGTAGAAGTACACGGGTTAATTAATATTCTCAAAAAATACAATTTTACAATTGAGGAGAATACTCCGCTTGATGTTGAAGTTGCTCTTGATCCGGAATTGTTAGGAAAGGTATTTGAAAACCTTCTTGCCAGTTATAATCCGGAAACACAAAGTACAGCACGAAAACAAACTGGCTCATTTTATACTCCGCGTGATATTGTAGAGTATATGGTTGATGAGAGTTTGAAGGCATTCTTACTAAATGTTCTAACCGGAGTATCGGATACATATTTGGAATTTGGCAAAGAGCAAACTCATTTGTTTGGAAATGATGTAAAAAAAGGTCAGCTTAAAATGGAGGAGACCATTGAGAAATCAAAATCGGAACGTTTGCATTACGAGAGTTTACTTTACCAATTGCTGTCTTATTCAGACAGCGAACACCAGTTTACTGAGAAAGAAATTGCAATTATTATTTCAGCATTAGATAATTGCAAAATACTTGATCCTGCTTGCGGTTCTGGTGCATATCCAATGGGTATTTTACATAAAATGGTTCATATACTCCACAAAATTGATCCAAAGAACAAACTTTGGAAGGAACGGCAGATATCGAGAGTAAAAGCCGCTAAAGAAGCCGCTAATAATATTCAAGAACTTTCTATCAGAGAAAACATTTTGATGGAGTTAGATAAAACGCAAGAGGACATTGAAAAGGCATTTAATAATAATGAATTGGATTATGGAAGAAAACTATATTTAATTGAAAATTGTATCTACGGAGTGGATTTACAACCCATTGCTGTCCAAATTGCCAAGCTCCGCTTTTTCATATCCCTTGTAGTTGATCAAACAATTCATGAGGATCAAGCAAATCTTGGAATTCGTCCACTTCCAAATCTTGAGACAAAATTCGTTGCAGCAAACACTTTGATCAAATTGGAGAAAGACGGAAATAATTTATTTACCCATCCCGAAATTGCTAAGAAGAAAGCTGAATTGAAACGTGTAAGGTTAGACCACTTTGAAGCAAAAACACCTGGCCGAAAAAATTCGCTGCGAAAAAAAGATGAATTATTGAGAGGAGAAATCGCTGAATTACTAATGAATGAACATGAGTTGCAACCCCAAGCAGCAAAATTACTTGCTAATTGGAATCCTTATGATCAAAACGCGAGCGCAACTTTTTTTGATAATGAATGGATGTTTGGTTTAATAAGTGGATTTGATGTTGTTATTGGTAACCCGCCTTATGTTAGTCTACAAAGAATGAGCGATACCAAACAATTAAAATCGGCAGGATACGTCACATTTGAAAACACTGGAGATCTTTATTCCTTGTTTTACGAACAGGGAAATAATCTACTTAAACCAAACGGTGTTTTGTGTTATATCACTTCAAACAAATGGATAAATGCTAACTATGGAAAGAGTACTCGAAAATATTTTGCAACACAAACGAATCCTCTTATTCTAATTGATTTTGCAAAGGTTAAAATATTTGAAAGCGCAACGGTCTTCGTAAATATTTTACTCTCACAAAAGGCGAAAAACATAAACGAATTGCAGGCATGTACGATCGAAGGCGACAAATTGCCCGATATTGATTTAAGGGAATATTTCTTAAAGAAGAGATTTGTTTTGAAAAATCTTGATGAAAATGTTTGGAAAGTAAATAATGTACATGCGCTCAAAATAAACGACATTATTGAAGCAAAAGGGACAAAGCTTAAAGAATGGAAGGAGCTAAGTTTTTTCAGAGGAATAACTTCAGGGTTAAATGAAGCATTTCATATTTCGGCAGAACAGAAGGATGAATTCATTAGAACTAATAAAAAGAACTCCGAAATAATTAAACCTCTTTTAAGAGGAAAGGACATAAAAAGGTGGGGCTATGAATTTGAAGGATGGTATATGATAAATAGCCATAATGGTCTTAAAGGAAATCATGGAGTTAAACCAATCAATGCTGAGCGCGACTATCCCGCAATTTATAACCACTTAAAGAAATTCGAAAAGGAATTAAAATTGAGACAAGATCAAGGTGACAATTGGACGAATTTGCGGGATTGTGCTTTTTTGTTAGAATTTGATAAGCCAAAAATAGTTTGGATTGAAATTTCTGATCGCGCCAATTATGCTTATGATGAGGAAGGGATGTTTCTAACCAATTCGGCTTACTTTATTTCTGGAAAGAGTTTGAAATATATTTTAGGCGTGCTTAATTCAAAAGTTGCTGATTACTATTTCTTTCAAATTACAGCTACAATTGCTGGCGGTCGTAAAAGATATACGAAGCAATATGTAGAGCAGATTCCAATTCCGCAAATTACCGAGGACGAGCAAAAGCCATTTATTAATATCGTGGACTACATTCTATTCTTAAAATCTCTTCCTGATAATCAAGAGGCGAGAATTGCAATGGGCTATTTTGAATCCATCCTTGACGCAATGGTTTACGAGCTGTATTTTGATGAAATTGTAGCTGAGGAAGGATATCAAATTATTAAACATATCTCAAAACTACAGCCCCTTGAATCTTTTCCAACAGAGAAAGAGAAACTAATGCAGTTACTGAAAATGTATGAAAAGGTTTACCATAAAGACCATCCGGTAAGAAATAGTGTTTCCTATTTAGACTCAATACCCGAAATAAAAGAAATAAATAAAGTATTCAGCGATCCAAAATCTGTCATTGAATTATGAAAATAAAGTCCATACAATTTTTCGATTACCGGGCATTCTTTAATGGGAAGGATGAGCAATATCTTCTTTCTATTGAAGGGAATAACGTACTTGTCTATGGGGAAAACGGAAGTGGAAAAACATCATTTTACAGAGGACTTAAGGACTTCATAAACCCTAAAGATTTTGTCAGTCATAATCAAACACCAAGGTTAAACGAAGGATTTATTGAAATCCAATTCGATGACCTCACAACAGAGAGGTTTGATGACACCGGTATTAAATCGACAAAAAGAGAAGTCTTAAATTCTTCTAAACTCAATAGCTTCTTATCATACAAAGAGCTGCTCAGAACTCATTTTTTTGAAGAAGAGCAAAATGAAATTAATCTTTATAATTTATTAGTTGAGAATGTCCTAAGGGAGCATAACTTGGCTACGTTGGGAAAACTTGGCGAGAGTTGGGAAGTACTAAAGTCTCGTAAAATTAGCGAAGAGTTCGAAGGAATTACATTGTCTGCTCAAACCGAATCAATAAGTGCTGATACTGCAAAGGATCAGATAGAAAAGATAAAGGATGAATATAAGAATGCCGTTCAAAAATACAATGACGAATTAAAACACCTCTTAGTGGAAATTAATGGTGGGCTAAAAAATATTCTTAAATACTTTGATAAGAATTTAGAAGTCGAATTGGTTTGGAAAGAGGTAAAACAAGGAGAATTTGATAAGGCGAAAATATCAACACGTGTTATTTATTTTAGGAAGGAGATTAGCAATCATCATGATTTTTTAAATGAGGCAAGACTTTCTGCCTTGGCGCTTTCAGTTTATTTATCTGCAATAAAAACTAATCCGACTGCCAACACACTAAAACTAATGTTTTTAGATGATGTGTTCGTTGGTTTAGATATGAGTAATAGGATTCCGCTGCTTGAAATATTGAATACGGAATTTAATGACTGGCAATTATTTATGACTACCTATGATCGGCATTGGTTTGAAGTGGCAAAACGAAAACTTCAAGTTTTGGGTAATTGGAGTTTTTTTGAAATGTATGCGTTTGTTGAAAAAGACAATGGAACTCCTCCAATTACTTTATTCGAGAAGCCAATAATTAAAGCCAGTCAAACAAACTTGGCAAACGCTCTTCGTTATTTGAATTCTCAATTCGATCCTGATTACCCTGCTTGTGCAAATTATCTAAGGAGGGCAAATGAGGAACTGATCAGAAAACATTTGCCAATAAAATTGCAAAAGGCTGGCCTGAATGAAGAATCAGGTGAATTACAAAAACTGATGCTGAAGGATCTCTATGATTGCACACTTGTTTTCCTCAAGAGACTAAATCAAGATATCTCCACTCTGGAAGAACTCAAAAAGCAACATTTAAAAACACTTCTAAATCCTCTATCGCATTTCGATATTGAAACTCCTCTTTACAAAAGGGAATTGGAAGTAATTATAGAATTGACTGAGAAGCTCGAAAACTCACTTATAGATTTTAAGCCACTTTATAAGGAAATATTGTCAAGGCAATCATTTCTTCGTTTCAGTTTTAATTTAACTAATGTAGGTGCTGCTGAAAAGGGGTATTACGAATTCAAAATTAAGGACGATTTATATGTGTATAATGACGGTGGTGTTTTAAAGCTATCAAACTTAACATTTCAGTCGAGAAAAACATATACAACCTCAAATGGAGTCGCTACCAATTTAAATAACCTTCCTGAGTGGGGCAGTATTGAGGAAGGCTATAATAAATGTTATCAAAATGGGATTACTTCTTTTGCGGGACTCCAAAAAGAAGTAGATTATATTAATGCTGTGGAGTATAAAGATGAACAAGGTAATTGGCAATCGTTAAGAGGAATTTTTGTGTTATAAAATAATATCAAATGAAAAAGGAAGACAAATTCATTTTTACCACCAACTCAAGGATCATAAAAGATCTGTTGACTCAATATCGAAATACGTTTTACGCATTTTGTGAGCTTGTAAATAATTCAATTCAAGCCAAGGCTACCAAAATTGATATTACCATCGATTATGCGAAATCCGAAGTGACAAAGGCTCCAATTAAAAAAATCACGATAAAAGATTACGGGCATGGCGTCTCTATTTCGGATTTTGATAAAAAGATTTTGGAAGTTGGAACGGATGTAAAAAAGGATGGTGAAGGAGTTGGTCGATTTGCTGCATTGCAAATTGGAAGTCAAATTGAAATAGAAACTGTTGCTTACGATGAAAAAGAAAAAAAATATACAAAGGTCACTTTGCCGATAAACTCTTCTCTATTCAAGAATCAGAAGTTGGTGGATTTAAAATTTTCAGGTAAAGCAGAAATATTAAGCACGAAACCAAATCCCTACTACCAAGTTGAAATTAAAGCCTTGCATCACAATCAAAACGAAAGGACAGATCGAAAAAATGTCATTGCGAAGGAATTAATGAGTGAAAACATTCGACTTTCTTTATTCGAAAGATATCCGTATGAAATATTCAATGAAACAATTCAGTTTTCTGTAAACGGTAAAAAACTTAAAAAATCTGAATTCATTTATGATGTTCCTAAGATAAAGAAGGAGAAGTTTACCGATATGAAGGGTAATGAGCATGAAATGAAATTCTACTTCTATAAAGTAAAGTTGAATGATCATAAGGCTAAAGTGTTTTTCCAAATGGAAAATAGCGGCCTTAAATCTGTCGCATCGTCATTTTTGTATTCATCCGAATGGTTATCTAAAGACATGGGAAGTTGGTTCATATATGTTGAATCTCCCTTTTTTAAACCCGAAGTATTTCGGGACATTGACATGGACGAGTTAGGTGATGAGGGGATTGGGAAATTAAAATCTTTTACTAAGGATGTAATTACCCAGTTTTTCATTTCCATCAATAAGGAATTTGAAACGTTCACAACAAAATTGAAGGAGGCATATCCGGGTTACGAAGAAGCAAATGCTTCTTCCGAAACTCAGAAACTTCTCTTTGAACAATTCGCTTACATTGCTGAGCAGAAGTATAAATTGATAGAGAAGAATGAAAACATCAAAGAAATTCTTTATCCTTTAATGGAGCGTGCAATTGCTGACGGCAATATTGTAGAGATACTTGATGGCCTATTGCATTCAGATAAACCAACGACCGACAAGTTTAAAAATTTGCTTGAAGTTACAGATATGGAAAGTATTGTTCACTTCAATAGTGACGTTGCTGAAAAGATTGAATTCTTAGACTTTCTTCATGAGTTAAATTATGGAAAGATATCTGAATACGTCCTCGAAAGAAAACAGTTACATAAAATAGTCGAGAAAGAATTATGGTTATTTGGGGAATCATATAACGGAGTTCCCAATATGCTCTGGTCAGACAAAAAGTTACTTGGAATTTTTGAGGAATTAAGAACAAAGTATTTAGATTACCAACCAACCGCAGAAGATGAAAACTTAACTCCACTTAAGGGAGAAGGATTGAATGACATTACCGATCTATTTTTTACAAATGAAAAACCGCTTGATGATGGCGGTCGTGAATTTATGATTGTTGAATTGAAAGCACCACGTTGCAAAATATCACAAAAAGAATTGAGTCAAATTAAGAAGTATGCCTATGCAGTAGAAAGCACGACTGCCATTCCAAAGCATAAAACTCGTTATAAATTGCTTCTGATAGCAGCAGAGATGACTGCTCAAGTTGAATCTGAAATCAAATCCCTTTCTTCTGCTTACCAAACCCCTTTTTTAATTGAGCGTAAGAAGGATGTTGATGTTGAAATATATATGATGACTTGGGCAGAATTAATCGGTATTCAAAGGACAAAATTGAATTACTTATCAAAGTACCTTAAAATCAAAGATAAATCCGTTAAAGAGAAATTCGAGAAAGAATATCCAAATTTGATTAATCAAAAGATGAGAACTATGCTGAAGAAAATTGCTTAAAATATAACTCGCATTTTCAAGCATTAACCGACATTAACCGCATAAACAAACATTAATCAGCATCATCAAACAAGTTCGCGCAACAACTGGAAAGCGATCTTTTAGACCACCGCATCTTTGTCCTGTAAAACATAAATACTATGAACAGGACACAAGTAAAAGTACATCCGGCAGCAATATCACTTCTTGCGGATGCATCATGGGAATTCGCCCATGCTCAATTATGGAAAAACTATCCATTCAGCAAAGCTGAAAAAGAAGTTGCTAAAAATTTCATCAGCGAATATTACAAGGACATTCTTCCTGAATTATTCTCAACCTACGCAGGAAAACAATTCAATGCATTCTGCGAGCGCATTCTCAAGGCTAAACGCTACGTTGAGCGTTATCCAAGCCGTTACATCCCACATCCTGGACTTTATTTCAATCCCGAAAACAAAAAAGGATTTGCAGGAACTCTTCGTTGGCACAATGAAGATGTTCTGAAAGCGAGAATGAAAAATGTTCGCTTCTATTTTATCAATGGTGACGTGATTGCTTTCAATGCAACGCCTTATCCATACCGTCACACCGCTTAATTCCAAAAAACATGAAAGGAAAAATAATCCGGATGGTTCAACCCATCCATATAAAACCATACACCCTTAAAGAACTTGCAATTCTTTATGGAGTTGATTCACGAACATTCAAAACATGGCTTGTTCCATTTAATAAACTGCTTGGCGAAAAAATCGGGAGGTATTATATGATCGCGCAGGTGAAAGTGATTTTTGAAAAACTGGATTTGCCATCAATTGCTGACGCAGCATAAAACATTAACGAGCATTTCACAACAATAAAAAACAAAAATCAGCAAGAAAAAACAAGTACGCGCATTAACTGGAAAGTGAGTCAAACAGATGTCGGAGATTTGTTCCATCAAAATAAATAAAGCACATGAACACACCGAAAATACAAAACGATTCCTCAAGTCATCTCTTCCTTACCGGAACGATCTTGTTTGCGAATCTTGATTACACCGGATTAATGGAATATGCTTTAAAAGCAATTATCGGTGGCGCAATTTGGATGGGATTTAAACTTGGTGGCGATTATTTAGCCAACCGCAAAAAGAAAAACTAAAATGGGATTGCTGAAAAAAATATTAATAGGAACCGGCATAAGTGCTGTTGTGATTGGTGGAGTTGCGTACGTCCGCAGACTGACCAGAACATCAAATGAATTGTTGGTTGTGCCTACAGTAAACGTTCACAAACTAACGCTTCAAGGATTGACGTTGCGAGTGGACGTGAAAATGAAAAACCCAACACAGTCGCAATTGAAAATAAAATTTCCATTTGTAAAACTGATGTACAAGGATACAGCAATCGGATCATCGCAAGCAGTAAACAAAGACATCGTGATTCCGAAATACGGAGAAGTGTTAATTGATGCGATCATGATTGACATCCCGCTTTTAGGAATTTTCTCCTTGGCAAGTGATCTGATTAAAGGAATACAATCAGGCGAAGGAGTAAAAATGACGGTGAAAACGATAAGTACAATTGATTTGGGATGGAAGAAATTACCCTATGAAGATTCACAGGAAATCACTTTGAAAAAATGATTGCGAAAGAAAAACGAAATATAAAATCCGGGGTTGAATTCAATCAACTGTTCCCAAAAGCGAGACTGGAAGAAATTACAGTTAAGCACGATGCGAATGTTGGACACACCGTGAAATTTATTCCGAAGGTGGTGAAGGAAACACTTTTTCATACCTCGAAAGTTGCAGCGCAATTACACGACCGTTCTTTGAGAGTAACCTGCAATAAAATTTGGGATTTTGTTTACCAACATATCGCTTACAAAAAAGATGAAGACGGCAAAGAGCAAGTGCGCAGTCCTGCTCGCGCTTGGCACGACCGATCCACAGGGGTAGATTGTGACTGTTACACTGTATTTATATGCAGTATCCTTTCAAATCTAAAGATTCCGCACAAACTGCGAATTGCTAAATATAGCGCGGATCACTTTCAGCACATCTACCCCATCGTGCCGCTTTCAACAGGAGAAAATATAATTATCGACTGTGTAGTGAAAGAATTTAATTACGAAGAACCATATACCGAAAAAAAAGACTTTACAATGGATTTAAATTATCTCAATGGTGTTCCGGACAAAACCAATCTTGACAATCCTGAAATGGATGAATCGGGAGAACTCGGAAAACTTTTTGACTTCCTCAAAAAGAAACCTTCAACGTCTACTCCAACGGGTGAAGAAAAAAAAGGCGGGAAGCTGAAAGAAATTCTCAAAAAAGGATTGAACATCATCAACAAAGTAAATCCGGCAACCGTGGTGCTTAGAAACGGTGTTTTAGCTGCGATGAAACTGAACATGATGAAAGTTGGGCAGCGATTAAAATACGCCTACCTGAGCGATGCTGAAGCCCAAAAACGGGGTGTTGACATGGCTAAGTTTCAAAAGTTGAAACAGACCAAAGACAAACTCGAGAAAATATTCTATGGTGCGGGCGGAAAACCTGAAAACTTGAAGAATGCAATTCTTACCGGAAAAGGAAATAAAGATCACGATGTTCCGGTGTCAGGTTTAAGCGGTGCGGATGACAAAGCGATTCTTCACATGAATATTCACACGCCAATTCACGAAGTGCTTGGTCAGGAAATTTACTACTCCGAAAATATGGAGGGAATGGAAGAGATCGAAGGTCTGAACGGATTAGGAGAACCAATTACCGCTGCAAGTATTGGAGCAGCATCCGGAATCATGGCAGCGATTGCAGGATTACTGAAAAGTATCGGAAGTATTTTTCCAAAGAAACAAAAAGAGTCTGCCGATTTTGATGAAACAGCGGACGCAAATGCGGAAGCAGAACAAATTCAGGCAAACAATCCGCAGGTAAATCTTGATACCTACAATCCGGAAACCGATCCAAATTTGAAATCAATGACCACCGATCCGAATGCGACCACAAATCCGGATGGGAGTACCACGTCAACTGATCCAAACAAGCCACCTGCGGAGCAAACATTTTGGGAGAAAAACAAAAAGTGGATTAAACCAACTGCATGGGTGACAGGATTACTTGCAGCATTAGGAATCGGATACAAAGTTTATTCTGCAAATCAGAAAAAATCGGACAAGAAAAAAGAGAGCGGAGTTTCGGGAGTACCAAAAAGAAAATACAAAAAGAAGTCTCCGCAAAAAGTAAAAACGGTGACACTTAAATAAAATATCAACGAACTAAAAAACTAAATCATGTCAAGCGAAAAAAACTCATACGAAAAGAAAGCCAAGAAAAAGGCTATCCTTTCGGGGACACCGGGAACGGCCTCCGACAAAACACTTTCCATGAAGGAGAGAGCAAAAAAAACTATCATCCCTGCATTAGTAAACACCGCTTCTGCCATTGGCGGTGGATTTGCAGGAGCAGCAATGGGACGACTTTCATTTCTCACCGGACTTGTAGTGACGGGCGCAGGTGAAATCATGGGAAGTCCCGCTGTTGCCTCCTTCGGATTAGGAATGGCTGTTTCAAATGTTTACTCCATGACCACAGCAGCAGTAAACGGAACAGAAAAGCCTTCGAAGATTGAAGCTGCCAAGGAGCGAATGAAACATTATGGCAAAGGAATCATGGAGAAACTTTATCTCGATAAACTCATCAAGAAAAAAGAAGCCGATCCAAAAACCACAACTCAAACAACCACTACTACCAACACAACAACAAATCAGGGAACGAGTGGAATGGGCGAAGTACAATACTTCAAATATCCCTTGAGCGAAAAACCGGATCAAATGGATTTATCTGAATTGGAACGCTTCGAAAAAGAGATTCAAACTTCAGGAGAAACATTCGCCAAGGAGAAAAGTTCGGTGGAAGGAACTGAAAACAATTTCCATCAGGAAATCAACAAGGAGAATCTCATCGGCATAGAAGAAGACGAAGAGAAAATCTACTAATCAAAAAAGAAAACTGAATGCGATTTCATCCTTGGCCGGGATGTCAACAGGGGAAAGTCATGCCTTCTCTAAAGCAAACAGCGAAACAAAAAAGAACAATTAAAAATAATACAAACCATTAAAAACAAAAATCATGTTTGGAAACTTAGAAACAATTGAACAGTACAACAACGCAGGAGCATTGCTCGGCCTTGATGACATCGACAACGAAGAAGTGATGGGCGCGTTGCAAAAAATGAATCCCATTCAACGTGTACGCACGATCAACAAATTGGCAACGCCACCACCCGCATCAAAAGGATCGCGTGCAGAAATGGAAAAACACTTTTCAGAACTTCCTGCACACATCAAAGAAGGATTGAAAAAAGGCGAATTGCGTTTGGCGGATACCATTATCTATTCGATCAAACCCGCAAGCTCAAAAACAATTAAAATGTTTGAGACGCAGGATGACAAAGAAATTGGTCTTCGCAACATTTCAAATGCAAAATTACCGAAGAATCAATCGATGCTTGTAAGCGGAATCATTCTTCTTGCAGGTGTGTCAGCCGATGCAACGAAAGACAAAATCATCGCAACCAATTACGACAAGATCGAAACGATCCCTGCAATTGCCAACGGTGAATTCTCACTCAAGTCAAACAAAAAACAAATCGTTCCGGACACATCGAACAATTTGTTCAAGACAGGCAACCTGAATCTTGTGCCTATTGGTTACTACAAACTATCAAACCCGCGCATGATTCATGACGATGTGTTGATCGAATTGACCATCGAATTGGGAACGATGGATGGCATTGCTGCAAACACCTACATCTTCGCAGGATTGCACGGAACTGTAACTACTCCCTAATCATTAACCCGGTTCAAGTTTAAGGCTCTCGAATTTGCGAGAGCCTTAAACAAAGAACTAACCTAACACGAACATACGATGAAGGATGAAAATAATTTATTACGCGCACCCAAGGTGTTCGAGTTGATAGTGACTGCTGCCAATTCCAAAGTGTCGGAAACATTCGAACTGGATAAAAGTGTAAAGAAAGTCATGGGCGTTGCAATCACCTCGGAAAAACCCGATCTGCTTTTTCATCGCGGTTATGCCCGATTGGAAATCAACAAAAGAGAATTCTTTCCGGACAATCACGCTGTGCAAAGAATCATGAACGGAGTGGATGCAAATCTTGAAAACCGTTACTGGCCTCTCAAGGATGTGATCATTGGCAACGGACAAGTGAAACTTGAATACACCGACAAAAACGATGGAAGAACGGTTTTCGCTTCTTACACGGTGCAACTGTATCTCGATTGTGAAATTGAATTGAACTAAAACAAGTGGAAGAAATAATCATACATACGGTTGGCATCACGCGACAGGCAGAGCTGAAGCATTTTGAAATTCCCTTGCCACGCAATTGCGAATGTATAACTGGCTTGTGGTACAAGATCAGATTGATAACCGCAGCGCGAGGAGTTGTGACACAAATCAGTGGGAAATCAACATACAATCCCGAAGTGATGGTTGGAGAACTCTCCCTAATCAGCAATCAGCAGGAAGGCGTTTTTTATTTCGGCAACTTAATCCTGGATAAAATGAATGTTGGCTTCTTGGATTACACAACCGGATTATTCCCTGCAAAAAAATACAATCGCACACCCTACAAAAAACCCTTGGATGTAAAAATCATGGGAGAAACCGCAAGTGTGAACGGACATATCCTCGACAATTGGGGAGTGCTTTCCGGACGCAACGTGCAATACGAAGTAGACATTTATTTATTCGTGAAGTTGAAAGATAAAACCGAAAGCCATGACAGTAAACCTTGCTCTTGAATACATACCACGAAGGATGCGTGAATTGGGATACGGTAAAAAGTATCACTTACGTTTCAGGCACTTCATTCTGCGAGTTGGAGAAACAGTAAACCTAAAAGCGTTCAACAGTTATTTTATTCTGATTGAAGAGCCGGTAAGGATCAATGTGAAAAGTCAGAAAGGAATTTTTGACATCGCTTTAACCAACGCAGATGAATTGCAATACGAACACCACGGACAAATAAAAATTCGGAATACAGGAACTGCGATTGCAAGAGCGCGTTTCATCCAAGTAATCCCCTATAAATAATTAAAAATGGAAAATGAAACAATGACATATCGAACTTCTGATGTTCAACCTTACACAACAGAAAAGTTGCTGAAGGTAAAAAGGCTCTTGGAGAAAGCGAAAGAGAAAAACACCCCACGCTATTTTGAAATTTTGGTGGATGGATTCAAAGTAGTGCAACGCACCAATGACTTAAGCGATTTTGATTCGCACGAAGAATTTGTGGATGACGATACGAGAGAAGTTGTTGTGTTGCTTTATTCTGAAAGTGCAACCTCACCAAGAAATACAAAGCATATTTTTCGCCTGAAAGAATTGAAAAAAGAAATTCCGGTAACTGCTCCGGTGCAACAAGGACTTTCAGGAGTTGAATTGCAAGCGAAAATTGATGATGTGGTTGAGAAAAAAGATATGCAAAACCAAATAAAGGAATTGCAGAAGCAACTCGAAGATTCGCAAAAGAAAAATACTGAAGCCGATGATTACATCGATCAACTGGAAGATAAAGTTGAAACACTTGAAAAAGAAGTTGAAGAAGTAAAAGGCAAAACTGGTGAGCGTTGGATGAAGTTAGCCGAGAATCCACCATTGTGGATACAGCAACTTGTGGTTGGCAAAGTGACAGGAAATGTATTAAGCGGAACGGAAGAGAAAAAACCGGAAGGCGATGTTTCTTTCACTAAGAAAACTGATCCTGTAATTTCTGAAATGCAAAAGCGACACCTCCAAGTGATACAAGCGATGGAGCAGGAACTAAACGAAGATCAACTTCACACGTTAATGCGAATCAACGATACGCTTATCACCGACAAAACGAAAATTCCGGACGTAGCAGATCTTCTTGATCTGAATAAGGAATAATCTCAGAAAACATACCAAGTAAAATCAACACGGAAAAACATCCGCGCAGGGAAAGTCTGCGCCTAAAATAAAAAGAAATGAAAAAATACGCCTACGATATCACCATTGAAGCGGTCACGGAAAAGGAGGCCGATTCAAAAATGAAAGCACTTACTGTGCTTGCAAAAAAACTTACTGCAACGGAGTTAGAAAAACTTGCAGACATCATTCAGAACGATCCACAAAAAACAGCATTAGCAAAACAAGCCCTTGGAGTGTAAATGGAAAACGCACCTGTACATATCGAGCAACCACAAGTTCAACCGCCAATTCAGGAGGAGAAAAAAATCAATATCAAAGAGATTGTGATTTACTCCGCTGTAGGATTAATCTTAGTTGGTGGAAGTATTTATTTAGGATCGAAACTTATTCGTACTGGCATTGCCAATACAGAAGAGAAAAAATCACTCGATACTACATCAGCTTCCACGACTGCCAAGCAATTAAAAATGGCATTTGACAATGATGGTTGGTGGGGAACGGATGAAGAGTCACTTCGCAGAATTCTAAGAAGCATTCCGACAAAGGATTTCTACAAAGAGGTTGCGGGTTCATACAAAAAACTCTACGCAAGTCCGCTTACAAAGGATATGCAGGATGAGTTGACTTCCACCGAATACGAAGAGATGATGATGATCGTGGCTTCGAAACCTGAAAAGAAAGGTGACGCACCCACATTAAATTATCTCGCTTGGGCAAAAAGAATTCGTGCAGCGGTGAGTGTGTACTACGGAATATTCCCCGGCACAGATGAGGATGCAATCAAATCAGTATTCCTCGAAATCCCAACACAGGATGCATACAAAAAAGTGCAAGCTGCTTATGTGAAAGAATTTGGTGACACGCTGATGTATGATCTCGAAGGGGATTTATCACAAGACTATATCGATGAATACTTAGCCATCATCAAGAAAAAACCAAAATCATGACAACAGAAGTAAAACCCAAATCAAACAAAAAGAAGGCAATCCTTATTGGCCTTGGAGTAGTTGCAACTGCTGTGGGAGGATTCTTCGGATTTAAATATCTAAAGAACAGAAATAATAATTCTGATACTGAAGAAGAAGAAACCACTACTCCAGTAACCACTACTTCATCAACTCAAACAAGTTCTTCTTCAAGTTGGACAAAACCTTCCTCAACGACTACAACGAGAAAGGATGAATTCCCTCTGAAAAAAGGAAGCAAAGGAGAGCGGGTGAAGGCAATGCAACAACAACTCATTGCTAAATACGGAAAAACAATTCTTCCAAGGTATGGTGCGGATGGAGATTTCGGAAGTGAAATGGTCGCGGCATTGGAGAAAAAAGGATTGCCTGCTGAAGTTACCGAAAGTGCCTACAACCTTTTTGTAAAAGGTGCTGCACCGGATTCAACCACACTTGCGAAAGACCTATACAATGCCGCAGAGAGTAACAGTTACTCATCTGCACTTTCCAACCTGAAAAAACTCCGCAATACGGATGACTATTCTGAAGTAAGCACAAAGTTTAAAGAGTACCGCATTGATGGTGGAGTTAGAAAAACACTTGTCACCGGAATGCTTGACACTTTCAAGACCACTTCTCAGCAGGATGTGATCCGAATGGAATTTTTAAGAATGGGATTGAAGTACGATGGTAGCAAATGGTCTATACCAAGTTCAGTTTCCTTTTTCTCCGGAGTGAATGACTCATTATTGATTACCACCGAACCTACAGAACTGATTGATCTAAAACATAAGGTAAAAGTAAAAGTTCCTGCAAAAATGGTGATCGGTCGTCACATCAAATCCAAAAACGGATTAACTCTTTTTAGAACACTTGAAAAAAATAAAAAACTAATAGTAAAAACATCAACAATAAAAAACCATGCGTAACATAAAATACATTGTGCTTCATTGCACAGCAACATTACCTACCGCAACGGTAGATGCCATTCTAAAATTCTGGAAAGAAAAACGTGGATGGAAAAGTCCAGGATATCATTACATCATCAAAGCCAATGGCGATGTTGTGAAGTTACTCGATGAAAACAAAGTATCAAACGGTGTTTTGGGTTTCAATGAAAACTGCATCAACATTTGTTACATCGGTGGAATTACAAAGGATGGAAAAAATGCCGACACGCGAACACGCGCACAGGAGGATGCCACGTTTGACAAAATTGTTGAACTGTTAGAAAGATATCCGAATGCCGAAATCAAAGGTCATTGTGAATTTCCGAATCAGGGAGGAAAAACCTGTCCAAACTTCGATGCGAAAACATGGCTCAAGAATTACACACCGGATATTGATATGCATGAGTAATGAGTCTGCTCGGTAAAATAAGAACCATTGCACGACTTAAAGGCTACAAGATATTTTCCCGACCATACGAGTTGAACATTTGGGGAATAAGATCAAAGCAGACACGGTCAAACAAATTCGATGATGAATTCCATGTTTTTTATAAAACCGGATTTCTGAATTGGGAGTACCACGTGTTTCATGCTACAACTGATCCCGGAACGTACTGGCTGAATTCCCCAATGAATGAACAGGGAACAGCAATACTCAAAGCAGGACAATACATCAATGCCTATGGGTTGGGAATGCATAGAGGGAAATACATCGCATTGACACAGCAAAAACCCGTAACGGTGTATCGCGATTACAACCGAAATGCAATTCTTGATTTTTTCAATGGAACAAAGGACACCGGATTATTCGGAATAAATATTCACCGTGCAATGCTAAATGGAACAACGCGGTACGTGGATAATTTTTCCGCAGGATGCCAAGTGTTCGCTAACGGTGAAGATTTCGCAAAGTTCATCGGAATGTGTGACAAACATCGACAACTATACGGCAACCGATTCACATATACGCTTGTCGATTATCGCGCAGTCCGAAGAGCAACATTGCGAAAGATCACTCTTGGAACATTGACACTTGGAACAGGAGTTCTTGCTTACCACCTAATCACTAAAGAATAAACCAAAAACAAAAAGTAAAATGAAAAACGAAAAAAACAATCTACAAAAAGTTAATCCGATGGACGCTATCATGCATGACGCAGGTCGTTTAATTGATGCTGCCTTTCAATCATTGGCAACGCCTCCGCAATCAAAATCATACACGAACATTCGTGTAACAATAATCAACAACTCCTATGGTTCGCCCAAGGGATGGTTACGCAGAATGTTTGAGAAAATATTTTGATCGCCATGCAGGAATTTCTAAAAACGATCCTGCGTGATAAAACCGGAGCATTTTCCTTGCGGGAGTTAGTGGTTGCCATTTTCGTGGTCGCCACGCTCACCGCTTGGATTTCCGAACAGTTCTTTTCACTTGCCTGTCCGGAATATATGTTCTACGGTTTTGTATCGCTAATAGCAGCAGGTTGCTTCGGATACTCCATCGAAAAAAAAGTTATTAATCCATTTAAAACCAAAAATGAAAATGAACCAGTTCAAGAGTAAATTTTATCGCATACTAATTATCCTCTACTCTATTGTAAGTATAGGAAGCACAGTGTATTTATTGCTTCGCCCTTCGGAAAATAAAACCGATATCCGGTATGAGCAGACAAAAGATGAGTTGCAAAACATCAAAGAATACCTCAAGCAGAAAGATTCCAATTACCAACACACAATCGATTCTTTGCAAAAGGAAAGCGACAGCCTTCAGACCGTTATATCGGCAACCGATAAGCGATTGGATTATTCCCGATCACAGGTCAAGAATTTATCCGGTCAGCTTGTGGAATATGTTTATCGATATGAAAGCGACAGCACTTTGCAGAAAAATGAAATCGCGTTTGATTCTTTGAGTGAATTAAGCAGACAGTACATCACCGAGTCAACCATTCGAGATAGTTTATGCGACTCGGAGATCAATTCGCTAAAAGAAGTCATCGCTAATAAGGAAAGTGCGTTCAGCAATTGTGATTCTCTTCTGACAGACTATAAATCTGAAACGGATAAATTGATTTCACAAACGCAGGAATTAAATCTACAACTCCATCGAGCAGAGAAGAAAATAAAACGCAGCCGGAACATCAACCGGCTGCTCTCTGCCTCTGCCGTAATTCTATCCGGCATATTTATTACTTACCAAATCACTCACTAAATATTATTATGGACGAAAGAAGATTAGTATCAACCGTAACCTTTTTGTCATCGCTCTGCGGATACTTCTACGCCAAGCATTTTCACAAAGACGCTGTTCCCATTGTAATGATGAGCGGATTCTTCGGTGCTATGATAGGAGAAAGCATCTATAAGATTCTCAGCAAAGACGACAACGACAAAAACCCTCCCGCTGCTCCGACAGCTTAATTAAAAATCAGGAATGAAAACTCCAATTACATATTACGGTGGTAAGCAGGCATTATTAAAATATCTGCTTCCACTTATTCCTGCCCACCGAATTTATTGTGAGCCATTTTTCGGTGGCGGAGCATTATTTTTTGCCAAGCCAAAATCAGAAGTTGAAATTATTAACGATCTGAATTCTGAAGTCGTGAACTTTTTTAAAGTCACGCAAAATAAATACTCTGAACTCGAAAAGGAAATCCGCGCCACACTTCATTCAAGAGAACTGTATCAACAAGCGATGGTTGTTTACAAGCATCCGGACATGTTCGATGACGTGAAGCGTGCGTGGGCTTTTTGGGTAGCAACCAATCAGGGATTCTCATCATTAATCGGTTCTTGGGGATTTGGAAAAACAAATTCAAAGGAAATGGCTGTCGCAGGAAAGAGAGAATCTTTTACACGCGAATATGCAGACCGATTAAAAAAAGTTCAACTTGAAAATAACGATGCGATCAAAGTAATAGACCGTTCCGATTCAAAGGAAACATTCTTTTATGTTGATCCACCCTATATAGGTTCCGATCAAGGACACTACAAAGGATATGAAGAAGAGCATTTCAAAACGCTCCTTGACAAACTATCCAAAGTAAAAGGCAAATTCTTATTGAGCAGTTACCCCTCGAAATTGCTCGATTCATACATACGCAAAAACAAATGGAGAGTGCATAAAGTAAATAAAGCTGTTGCAGTCACTAAACACACCGACAAAAAGAAAACAGAAATGATGGTGATGAATTTCGATCCTTCTGCAAACGCAAAAGGGATAATCCAATCACTTAAAAAATTAAAAATCGCAGCCTAATGATAACCACATCCAACTATAAAAGTACCGTTGACAAAATCGGTATTGAAAAACTCCCTTCGGAATTACAAGAGGCGCACAATTTCTTGAGTGCTGCTACTTCCAATTTTACAAACTGGAAAAATACCGGAGATGAATTCAATCAGGTAAAAAAACTCGCTTTTGAAAAACTGCAATTGTTCTTGAAGAGCAACGGTAGTTTAAACGGAAAGGATGAACCACGATACTTGAAAATGGCGAAGGAAGATGCAATTAGCTACCAATGGATGGAAACCGATAAATTGAAAATGATTTATCGAATGGAACTTGACGCGGAACTCGAAGAGGATGGCACACCTGAAGAAAGAAAGATCAGAAGGACTGCCTTGGAAAAGGAACTACGAAAAAGAGACAAGGCATGGCTAAAAACATTCAAACCGATGAGTGGAACACCGGATGCCACAAAAGAAATCCGTTACATCGAATGGTTTTTATCTTTTCACAACAAAAGAGTGAAGCGTTCCGAGTTTATCGAATTGCTTCACGAATTACAAACGGATATCAAGGAAAAGGAAATCAGAAAAACTTCTCCTTTAGCAAAACAGATTCTCAAAATACAGGATACCGTTGTGGAGTTGTTGGATCAAAACAACAATGCATACAATATTACTTTTAGCGATCCGCTTAAATTCGAGTACAGTAATGCGATAAAGGAATACAGAGCAGCAAAGAAGAAATCAAAAGATGATGACAAACCAAAATCAGTTGATTTAAGCGGAATAGAAAAAAAAGAAAGTGGTGAAATTATGTCGAGCGTTGAATTCGCAAAAAAGGAGTTCTCCTGCCTTGGCTTCACAGATAAATGGTTAAGCCTGATTGGTGATCCTTCCCCCGGTTTCACAGCGATGGTTTTTGGAAAACCTAAAATGGGTAAATCATATCTCTGTGTAGAGTTCGCAGGATACCTTGCACGTAATTTTGGAAAGGTGCTTTATGTTGCCAAAGAAGAAAAGCTTGATATTACACTACAAAATAAGTTGAAAGAAAAAGATGTCGCTCACGAAAACCTTTTTGTGACGGACAGTCTACCGGCAGATCTTTCAGAATACAATTTCATTTTCCTGGACTCGGTTAACTTGCTTGGTCTTTCCCCCGAAGATTTGAGAAAATTAAAAGCGAACAACCCCGGAAAAGGATTCATCTATGTTTTTCAAACAACAAAAACCGGAAACTTTCGCGGAGCAAATTCATTTCAGCACGATGTCGATGTCGTAATTGAAATTCCGGAGAAAGGAAAGGCTGTTCAGTATGGTAGATTCAATCAAGGAGGTGAAATGACAATTTTTGAAGATGCGATCCCCCAAGCGTCTGAGGAATTGAGTGGAACTTCTAAGAATAAAATTTATCCATCATGGACTCGACCGAAATACATGGATGAAAGAGATCATCGGCAATTGCGTCACATTTATGACTTGTATAAGAAAGGCAAATTCAAAGAAGCCTATAACTATGCGAGTTTTGATTGTGATACCGCAATCAGAGAAGAAATCCCCGGTGAAATTTGGAAAAAGATGGGAGGAGAACTCACTCCTTCAGGTGAAGAGAGGCTCAAGGCGAAACTAAATGCGAAAAAAGGAAAATCCGCTCCAGTAAAAGAGGAGAAGAAAAAACGCACGATTGTTTTCAATAGTGCAATTCGTTTCTTGAAAAATTATATTCAGAGCGAATGGAATCTTGAGCTGAATGATTCGGAGTACATCGAAATACTGGATATCGCGCAGGAGAAAAACGAAAACCTCATTGATCTGATTGATGACCTTGGCAAAAATATTGACGAGTTCACAACGGTAATGGTGAAGGCCATGAAAGAGTGGGATAAGAATAAAGGGAATCTCGAAGAAAGGAATAAATCAAAGTTTGACCCATCTCATTACGCAAGCCGGAAAGACGATGAGAATCCTACTTTTCTTTTCAGCTCCGCAAGTAACAAGGTGCTGACTGAAGCCTTAAAAGGTGATTTCGATATTATCTATTTGGTTCGCAAGGAACTGGCTAACAGAGGACTGGATCAGAATGGTCAATGGGTTGGGTTTGATAGGGCGAAGGAGATTCATCGGATAGATTGACGGTGGTCTAATTTTTGCAGTGATTATCCTGATTTTGAAGGAGGACTAAAAAGAAGCGATTCTCATTAAGGGTCGATTCCGAAATATTTTGTAAATTTCGTAAGGGCAATTTAATTAATTCGAAAAATAATAAGCAAGTGAGAAGACTTTTTGTACTTTTTGTGATTATGATTTCTTTGGGCTTAGGAACTGCTTATGGGCAAACTGATTCTCTAAGACCCCATAGAGATGAGTTCTCGAAAAACTTATCCCTTTATTTCAAAGCTGATTCGCTAAAGGATAATTCTGACACAATTCGCGTGACAAAGTTTTTACCCTATGATTTTAATATTACTATTAAAGCGTTAATTAAAAACGGTGCGCCAATCGGGTTATGTCGAAGTTATTATGCTGACGGTTCAATTTGTGATGAAACGATGTTCGATTCTATACCAAAAAAAGTTACTGAGCAGACCGGCACTGATGGATATGGAGATTCTAAAAGATACTATTTAACCACTCCTGTTTTTTCAAAAAAGTATTATCGAAACCATAAATTATGGGAAGAAAGCACGTTCAAGCCTAACCCAAATTATTCGGAATTGGGATATCAGACTTGGATGTATGTATCACACAAGACATATTTCCGAAACGGACAGCTTGATAGATACGAATTATATACTGATACCTTAAAAATAAGTATCACTCACAATTACTCTGGGCAATTAGAAAAGGAATACATCGTAACTAAAGACTCAATCTTCGACACATATTGCTTTTATGATGGTAATTTGGGGAAAATGGCATTTACGAATACTATTGTTAAAACTGTGATGAAGAAAAAGGACAAGGACAATGAAAATGACAAAGGAGACAAAGCGAACCGTACAGTTTATTATTACACCCTTGATAGAAAATTAATAAAAATCGAAAAGTACAAGAACGATAAACTTGTTAACTAAAGACCAAACAATTTTTTAAATGAAAACAATTATTATCGCTTTACTTTTATTTATCATAAATGCAAAAGCATTTTCTCAAAAGACCTATCAGGAGAATAATTATTTACGTGAAGACTTAGTTTTTGATCCAACATTGGTTTTTCCGGAGACTTCAAAATTTAGTTATAATGATAGCTTATCCGATGTTAAAATATTAAATTATTGGACGACTCCACTTCAACAAAGGACGATTTATCTTACGTACGAAGGAGGGTGTTCATACGTCTTTAGAATTTGCTATAACGAAAAAGACTATATTGAAGATATGTTCCACGTTACTTTTGATTCTTTGCGTAAACATGTTGAATTCTATACGCAAACACGGCTTGATGGAAGAGTTGGAACGGCTTGCGATAGACGAATCGCCTCTGCAAAGTATAATTTTTCAGAAGACCGAATAATAGTTTACCTCTTAATCAAAGACGGGAACAATGAAAGTTGTAAGGAACAGACTTACGTGGAATTATTTATGAAGATTGAGTTTCCAAAAAATTGCAAATGATTATTTGATGTACATGAAAACACGATTACTAATTTTATTTTGTTTCATTGGGCAGCTTGCCTTTTCGCAAACTATAATTAAACTTAATTCTCCCATGAAAACTCAAGAGGATTATAGTTGCATTAATCCTTCAGACACTTCTTTTGTGGTCGTTGGCCATAGCGAAGATATGGGAAAGTGGTATGGTCATTATTACAAATTAAAAACTAACGTGCCGGATGGCGAATATGATTTTTACGTTAACGGAAAATTGGAATTAAAAGCATTCATCAAAAATTCTCAGTATGATGGTGTTTGGAGTTATTACTTCCATCAAGGGAATCTAAAGGAGGTTAAGCCTTATGTAAACGGAAAACTGGATGGTGAAAATATTTCCTTTTACGCAAGAGGCTCAATAAGTCGTAAAACAAAATACGTTGATGACAATGGTGTGTCTACCGTTGAATATTACGAATCAGGAAATATTAAATCCAAATCCTCACAAAGCGGAGATGGTTTATACTATAAAGAATACCCTGATAGCCTTCAATCTTCAACTGAAACAAAAGCTGAAATAAAAATAGGTACATACAATTGCGCCTCGAAAAGTTGCCCATCGATTGTGTTACTTAAAAACGGGAAATTCTATTTTACCAAAACAGAAAAAGAGCAAAAGCAAAATGGAACTTGGGAATTAAATGGCGATACCTTGCTTCTTTATTATGAATATGAGGTTAACAAGGAAAATAAGGGCAGGAAGATCTCTAATTATGAGTATCCGAGTTATCAACTAATAAAAGCAACATCAAAATATATTGTTTCAGAGGAGTCGCTGATTTTAATGGATAATCACAATCCGAAATTCAAATACGATAGTTGCAATATTTTTGTTTTTGAGAAGTAAAATCGAATGAAATATACATTAATCATATCCATTTTCTGCTTGACAATATTGTCATGTTCTGATTCAACTAATTCCAGCAAAGAAGATGTGGTTGAAGAAATTGACTTAAACGCAATCCAAATAAATGCCACTCTCCCATTTGGCTGTATCAATTTAACTAAATTGAAATACCCAATGGAATGGACAAGTGACCTAAAAAATTATGGACAGCTCAAGAATCCGGAAGAACTTGATAGTATAGGAAAGTGTTTTTATAAAATTAATTCCAGCAAAGTCATAAACTCCCCGGTTGTTAAAAAATCAGAACTTTTATTAATTGGAGACTTTTTGGAGCAGAGCCATTTTTTAGACACAATACTTCAAAATTCTATTGATAGTTGCAGATTTCGATTACCCAATATCGGCATATATGAATGCTATTACTCATTTCAACGTGACGTAAAAATCAGTTCATTCGGATCATATGGAAATCTTTTACTTCTTGACCCGAAAACGAAAACCGGCAAATTATTAAATATCTATTTTGAAGGGTCAGGTGATTCAAATGTTATGTCCAGGTATTTTTTTATCGATAAAGACACAATAATTATTTATGAAGGACGGTGCTATGATGATGGTTGTGATTTGGATGAAAAATACAAAATCAATATCGCGCATGATGGTAGCGTAAATATTAATCGAAAAGAATAAAAAAAGTGAGGGCTTTTATTTCAATATGTTTTTTGTTTTTAATCCCAAATTTGGGAATTGCTCAAACCGGCACTATAAAAGGATCAGTCGTAGATTCAATTTCTAAGGAAATTTTG
The DNA here is from genome assembly GCA_020852255.1 of Bacteroidia bacterium. Classification (NCBI taxonomy): domain Bacteria; kingdom Pseudomonadati; phylum Bacteroidota; class Bacteroidia; species Bacteroidia bacterium. The sequence goes on from JADZBD010000001.1 coordinate 171,103, forward strand.
ATTTTTGTTGATGTATCGTTAAGTGGCACTCCATTTAAAACCGAGGCAGATATAGATGGTTTTTTTATTTTGGATTCTATTCCTTATGGAACTTATGTTTTAAGAGTATCATATGTCGGATTCAAAACAAAGGAACAGACTATTATTTTGAGAAAAGGCGAGACACCCAACGTGAAAATCGAATTAAATTCAACTCCTGAAATTTTAGGTGCTCCTAAGTTACCTTATGTGCAACCGATGAACTATCAATCTAAAGATTCTGTAACCGAGTTCTACTCTGAAGGCAGAAAAATATGTTTTTACCAAGGAAATTCATTCAACAGTTGGCTTGTAATTACTGACACTTTAACAAACGATACTTTAGAATATGACAAACAGATTTCTCAAAATTACTCTTTGAGTATTTTGTACGAAAACAATAAACCAAAATATCAAATGCATTGCAAAGCGTACTACAACAAAAAAGCAAGAAAAACCAGAAAAGCAGAGCGACATCATAATTTCGTACATAAACTTCCGAGAGGATTAAGATTTGGACATAAAACCTGTTTTTTTCCAGTATTTTATTATGACAAATCGGCAAAAATAAATAGTCGACAAATTTTAGTTGACAATAAATGGAAAAAATATTCTGATAAAAATCTAAGACCCTCATACGCCCTTTTTGATACTTACATGATAAAGGCAGACGGGATAATAAAATCAAAATTTTAATGATTAGATTGAATAAAATATTTGCAAAAATATCCACTCCGTTAAAAATAACGTTTGTGTATATAATTCCTCTTGCACTTATTTTAAATTGGCTGCTGAATCCGGGTTACAATCTTATACTAACTAATTCTGAATGTATAGATTATTCAGGTAATGGGGTTCTCTCAAGTGGAAGTGGGTTTCCATTTGTTTCACAAGTTGGCACGTGTGGTTCAGATTGCTTTGGTGCGGATTACAGAACTGTTAGTTATTTTTTTAAGTGTATAAACGGGGCTATTATGCTCTTGCTTTCATTCCTTTTATACTATTTAGTTTTGAAAAGAGTCAAACCAAAATTATGGCAATCCATAGTATGGTGTTTCCTTATCTATTCTTCCTTCGGAATGTATTTCCAAAGTTCTATGGATTTTATAAGGTGCGGAACATTTGGATATGATGAAATTACTGCTATTCATTTTCGCTTTGATGTTTATCGGTTATTGAATGGGTTCGAACCTATCGTATTCTTTGGCAACTATTTTCTTTTAGCCCTTCCTATGTTAGTTGCCTTTTTGATATTTAAAGACCATAAGAAAAAAGATTCTCAAGTCTCCAAATGGTGGTTTCTCTTCTACATTTATTGGAGTGTATTCTTTTTTATAGTATTAGTTTTTGAATGGTGGCTTGCAAGATTTAATGACCAAATGATAACGAGTTCGGGAGATTGGACTTTTAGGCAACATTGGATTTCAATTCTTATAGGCTATGCGTTAGTAATTACTCTGTTTACTTTTGCAAGGCGACTACTTTTGAGAAAGAAAAAGTATTCGGTTTTATTTGCAATTGCTTTCTCGGTTATTTCGCTTCTTATCACAATCAAGAATCAACATTGCATTGTTTTTGGTTCTAATGGGAGTAGATTTGTTGAGTTTTATACTCCTTTTTACGAAAGTCAATCAATAGGATGTTGGACTCAACGTTGGGACAATCCCTTAGAAAAACTTAATCCACCGTTTGAGAATAAAAACATTCTGAAAATACATACAAAAGAGAATCACATCACCTTTGAAAGACCGATTGTTGGAGATTATAAAATCACAAAGCAATTTCTCTTTTGGAGATTTGATTTTCCAGAGGTGTTTGAATTTTAGTAACTACGATTGGAATATCAAGAACAATTGGGATGAGGAAGAATAATTTATTTTAATGAAAGATAATTGTATCGTTTGTGCTGAAGAATTTGAGGTCGTACAGGAAGCCTTTAGTTATAGCCAATGCTTAAAGACTGATAAAAATAGTTAAGTGTATTCAATGAACAACAGAATCTATATCTTTTCTTACTATTCAATAGCGCGCATTAGTGCTACCGTTTTGCTTTTTCTTGCTGTCCTAAACGCGTTTGGACAAAAGCCATCAACAATTTCTTTCGCATTTAGGCTGTATGATAATGATGGAAGTCTTATTGATAATAAACAATTGTGCAATGGAAAAATCTATATTGACAATCCGAAAGGAGGATTTATTTCTCCCTGTGATCCAAACTCAATGAGTACTTATATCCCCTCAACAAAATATTTTTTAATTGATATTATTGCGTTGCAACCGCCATACGCCATTATATTAATCAAGGAGCAAGATACAATGGCAATATCCTTTACAAAGAGAGGTGATTTTATTTGTGATTCGCTAACGATTCACGCTGGCCTTTATTCGTACGATTCAATATGTACAGACGTGGATAAAATAAAATTTAATTCCGGTGAAAGGACTTTCTGTAAAATCACAACCTTGTCTAAATCAGATTCAAACCAGTTACAAGTGTCATCTGGAAATCCACTAAAAACGCGGGTAAATCATTCTGCGAAAATAGAAGAAGACCCTGATTCAATTTCTAATGAAGAAATTATTTTCGATACAACGGATACAGGTCATTTGAATAAAAAAACTAAAGAAAGAAGATTATTATTTAAAAGACGTGGATATGACGTAATAATTACAACAGAATATTATTCTACAGGAAAAACTAAATCGAAGCATTGGCATTATTATCAAATTATAGAAAGTACCGGAGAAAAAGGAAAATTGCAACGTGCTTATAAGCAAAAAACGTATTATGCAAGCGGTAAGAAAGCCTCCCATATAAATTGGATTAGGCATAAACAAAAAACATGGGACGAGAATGGTAAAAGAACTGAAATATATAATAGAGAAATTGTACCCTACAATCAATAATATGAATAACGAAATGCACTGGCTATAACACGGGTTTTGCGTTAGTGGGTGGACAGTGCGAATAGAAACATTTAAGCAATAAATAAACTTTGGTGCTGGCAGACAGTTTACGGTTTCAAAAGCCCACCAACGCAAAGCCCGAAACCGACTGACTTGTTCTGATAAATGCAAGAAAGAGTACGCGGAATTCCGAGAAAAACTGGCTCAAGCAAGACCTGAAGATAGGGACGCATTGGTCATCCCTTTTTTAGCCAAAATCGAGGCTAAATTGGGAGGGGATGGGTTTCCGAAATATTCGACCGGAAACTAAGAATCGGGTATTTTCCCGCCCTCGCTTGCCGGAGGCCACCTTGCCCCCTTTAAATTGAAATTTTGGCTAATATTTACTCAGGTTGGAGGGGCGATTTCATCCCGATAAAGTCATTTTTGAGGGTCAGGGGATTGACCTTTTCATACCTTTGTAAAGAAGCCGATAAATTGTTAGACAACAACCCAGTTAATTGTACAAAATCAGAGCAGGAATGCGATGGGAATTCGTGTGGTCCTGTTATTTATTTATGTGCTTGCTGTCCTTAACAACGTAAAGGCATAGCCGGCCGTTATATCTTCAACACTCTCATCTCTACCCTCCGGTTTTTTGCGCGATTGGGTTCCGTATCGTTCGGGGCAACGGGTTTATCCGGACCAAAACCAACGGAAATAATCCTTCCCTCATCAATGCCTTTGCTAACCACATACTTCTTGCACGCATTGACACGCTGATACGAAAGCGAGCGATTCATCTGAGCATCTCCTTCCGCGGAAGTATGCCCTGACAACTCTATCTCTGCGGTTGGATTCGCCTTTAAAAAAGCAACGATCTTTTCCAACTCCGCTTTAGCTTCAGGCTTTAATTCCGACTTACCCTGATCAAAGAGAATCAGATTGAGCTGAACCGATTCCCCGGCTCTGAGTGTCTTACCCCCAAACTGAATACTATTCTTTCCCTTTTCCAGGTAGAGGGTAACCGGCGGGTTATCGTCTCCTTCGTTGATATCAGCCTGTGCATATCCTTCCAGGTAGCCCTCGGCCTGCGCACCAATGATCTCAAATCCGGCAGGAACATCCCTGAACTGAAATTTCCCTTCACTGTCCGTTACAATTTCAGTTTTATCCGCGAGATAAACACGCGCATTCCTGATGGGCTCTTGTGTAACCTTGTCCAGAACAGTACCAGCTATGCTCCCTTTACATGCATTCTCACGTTTGCGATTCAAGACCAGGCGAATAAAGTCGACTGCAAATCCATCATGCGCCCCCGTGATTTCATCAATTTTTATGGTCAGGCTGCCTTCGTTAATCATTGGCCAGAATTCCTCGGGCAGGGGTATGCTGATGAGCTTCCCAACCGGCCCGCTCTGATCAACGGCATTCAGGAATTTTTCGCCTTCCACAAAACGCTTACCATTGAGAAGAAATTGAAATTTAGAACAAAAAGAGGGTGATTGAAAGTCATCGATAAATAGCTGGATAAAAGCATTCCGGATCGCTGCCTTTTTCATTACTTCCGCCTGAATTTTCCATTCCACAGGTTTAGAGGTAAGGGGATTATAATTGTCGGTGTAACCATCTCCTCCGCATTTAGAGATAGTACCGGGCTTAAATTTTGAAGAAAGCAGTATCCTGTCGAACCCGTTCATTTCACCTGGATCAGCCTCCCAGGGGAATGCGTGTGCCTGAGTCATCCTCCCGCAAAATGGATCAAAATCTTCGGGCCATCCGAAACCAAGATTATCAACATCGCCGATACGAATGATAAAATCCGCTTCCGGAGAATTGATGACAACCTCCTCCCTGCTTGTCCAGTTCTTGTCCCAGGTTATTGTTTTTACCTGTGAGGAAACCGCAAGACAGCTCAGGAGAAAAGAGATAAGAGTAAAGGATTTCATAGGTTCGGACATTGCTTACCCTAAAGATCGTTATTTCAAGCAATCTATGGCAGGGAAGGGACTTCTTAACGGCCTGTATATCAACGTGCAAGAGCGAAGGCGGATCGTTGCGCAAACTGTTTCCGAATTGCCTGATTTTGAGTATCTTCGCATCCCTTTTAAGGGGAATTATGGAAAATCAGGTCAAACTCTTTTCAGGCAATGCCACCCGGGAACTTGCGGCGAAAATCGCCTCTTCGTACGGAGTGGCGCTGGGAGACATGAAGATCAGTAAATTCTCTGACGGAGAATTCCAGGTTTCTTTTGAGGAAACGGTGCGGGGCGCTGAAGTGTTTCTCATCCAGAGCACCTTTCCTCCCACTGAAAACCTCTTTGAACTGCTGCTTATGGTGGATGCCGCCAAGCGTGCTTCCGCTAAAGAAATTGTTGCTGTGATCCCATATTTCGGCTGGGCACGGCAAGACAGAAAAGATCAGCCGCGTGTGGCGATTGGTTCCAAACTGGTGGCCGACCTGCTTTCTACCGCCGGTGTTACAAGGGTAATGACCATGGATCTTCATGCCGATCAGATCCAGGGATTTTTCAATGTACCTGTAGATCACCTGTACGCTTCCACACTTTTTATGAACTACATCCAGGATCTGCACCTCACTGACCTGACCATGGCCGCTCCCGACATGGGAGGTTCCAAGCGGGCCAATGCCTATGCCAAGCACCTCAAAGCAGAACTGGCTATTTGTTACAAACAGCGGAGCAAGGCAAATGTAGTGGACAGTATGACGCTGATCGGAGAGGTGGAAGGCCGTAATGTAGTGCTGGTAGACGACATGTGTGATACCGGGGGAACGCTCACGAAAGCTGCCGATATGATCATGGAACGGGGTGCTAAAAGTGTGCGTGCCATCTGTACCCATGCTGTGCTTTCCGGCAAGGCATATGAGAATATTGAAAAATCAAAAATTACGGAACTCATTGTTACCGACAGCATTCCTCCCCGGCAAAAGTGTTCCAAGATCCGTGTGCTCAGCTGTGCCCCGCTCTTCGCGGATGTTATACGGGCGGTACACACTTCGGAGTCTATAAGTAAACATTTTATAATGTAGCGGTTCAACAAACCCTCTTCTTACCATAACAGGAAAAGTAATTTCAATCAAACAATAACCAAAACAAAAACAAACAATGAAAACGGTATCGATTAGCGGTTCGCCACGTGCGAACGTAGGGAAAAAGGATGCCAAGGCGTTGCGTACGCAGGGACAGGTTCCCTGTGTGCTCTATGGCGGCAAAGAACAGATCACCTTCTCTGCTCCCATCCTTGCTTTCACCAAACTGGTTTACACACCTGAAATTTGCATGGTTAAACTGGACATTGGAGGTAAAAATTATGACGCGGTAATGCAGGACATTCAATTTGACATTGTCACAGACCGTCTCGCACACATAGATTTTCTTGAACTGGTACCCGGAAAGTCGGTCACGATGAATATCCCGGTCACCACCAAAGGTTCCGCTGCCGGTGTGAAAGAAGGCGGTAAACTTCAGAAGAAAACCCGCACGCTGAAGCTACGCGGTCCCATTGAAAAAATTCCCTCTGTAATTGAGTTGGATGTAACCAACCTGAACATCGGAGACAGTATCCGCGTTGCGGATATCAAATTCGACGGAGTGAGTTTACTGGATCCACCCAACTTCACCGTTGTGGGAGTGCGCGTGACGCGTCAGGTTGTAGAAGAAGTGGCAGCTCCTGTGGCCACCACGGCTGCTCCTGCGGCAGGTGCTACCACTGCGGCCCCTGCAGCGGAAGGTGCCAAGAAGGAAGAGAAGAAAGAAGAGAAGAAAAAATAACCTTCTTCTCCGAATTTATCCAAAACCCCTTGAGAACGTCAGGGGGTTTTTTTTCGACTTTTATTGCTTAATTTCGTCATATAATGAGGTGGCTACTCCATATTGCTCTCTTCCTGTTCGGCATGCTGGTGAAAGCCCAACCCTATGTGCCGCTGCTGGATTCTGTGAATGTTTGGAATCACGGATACCATGGCTGGTATGTCTCCCAGAATCCAACTCCCGCATCATGGAGCCCATTTGAAAACACTCGCTATTTTACGGATAGAGACACCACCATAGATTCCTTGATCTACAAGTTTCTTATTTTATCCGACCCGCCACCTACTGTTTACCCGGATTATCATGCCGGATTTATCAGAGAAGATACAAGCGCTAAAAAAGTCTATTATCGCACGGCAGCCGACACTGCCGAACGCCTGATTTATGATTTTTCTTTGGGTGTGGGTGATAGTGTATTTATTGATTTTGTTTTCTCGCCTAACAATTGCTTCCCGGATGAGGATGCCTATTTTCAAGTTATTTCCATTCAACTACGAAATACAACAAGTGGTTTAAAACGTGAATTTATTCTTGAACCTCATTTCCAATCTTGTACTTGGGGAAATTCAAGTTACTACCTCCGATGGGTTGAAGGAATTGGTTGCTTATCAGATTTTCTATATATAAACCCGATGAATTTTGCCATAAGCCCCGGACTATGGGCTGTAACTGATCTTTGGCTTTGTGGAATAGATGTTCCACAGTATGAGTTCCTATATTTTCTTACTTGCTTTGATCATAATTATAAGGTTTATTTTGATACGTGCGCTTATACAATCGCCAGTTATCAATCCAATCCTCCTCTTTGCAATTTTCCTGTATTTTGGGGAGATTCGTGTGCGTATGGTGGTTTTTGCGGAGGAAACGTAGAAGAACTCAGCTCAATTTCTGAAATTAAAGTATTTCCCATTCCGAGCACACAAAATATTAATATCGAAGTTTTATCCTTGACAAGTATTGATTGTGACCTTATCATCAGGGATATAAAAGGATCTATTGTTTATGAAAGGTCAAAGAAGAAACTACTTCCCGGAAAGAATCTTATTTTAATTGAAATACCTCAACTGAATCAGGGGTACTATACTCTTACCATTGAAGAACCCAATGGCATGCCAGTGACTCTCAAACTCCTCATCCAGTAACCCTCTTTTTGCTATTTTTACCAGATGAGCAAATTCCTCATCGCTTGTCTGGGTAATATCGGCGACGAATATGAGAACACGAGGCATAACATCGGTTTTTCGATTGCCGACACCTGGGCACTGGCAGAGGGTGTGAAATTCAGTCTGGAACGGCTTGCCGCCGTAGCTACTGTAAAGTACAAAGGGAAAACATTTGTGCTGATCAAACCTTCCACATACATGAATCTTTCCGGCAAAGCCGTGAACTACTGGATGCAGGCAGAGAAGATCAGCATACACAGTCTCCTGGTTGTCACCGATGATATTGCTTTACCTTTTGGAGAGCTGCGCATGAAACCCAAGGGCAGCGACGGAGGACACAACGGCCTGAAAGACATTATTACCACGCTGAACACTCAGGAATTTGCCCGGTTGCGTTTTGGAGTGGGAAATGAATTCCGGAAGGGCTCGCAGAGCGATTACGTACTGGGAAAATGGAGTACGGAAGAAAATGAAAAACTGCCCGAACGAATTCAAACTGCCATTGAGATGGTTAAATCTTACGGCACTATTGGGATCGGGCGTACGATGACCGCTTTCAACAAAAAGTAGATGATAAGGTTCTTGTTACTATCCTTGATGTTTGCAAGTACCTTTTCTGCTGTACGGGGGAATGCACTGGATTCTCTGCTTACACTGCTAAAAACTGCCCACGACACCGACCGGATCCACCTCGTTATACTTATCAGCGATGAATACCGCTTCACCGACCTTGATAAAGCCATTCAATATGGTCATCTCGGTGTGGAGCTGGCAGAAAAAGAGAATTACGTGGTACTGATGATGGAAGCCTATAATTATCTGGGAAACGCCTACCGGGATAAAGGAAATTACGATTTGGGGTTGATCTATTTACACAAAGCCGAGAAGCTGGCAAAAGAAGAAAATAATCTGATGTGGAGGTCTAAGTCCTGCAATAACCTCGGAAATATTTATGGAGAAAAGGGTGATGATGAAATGTCATTAAAATATTATATTGAAGGTTACAAATTCGCTGAACAGATTGGTGATTACGACGCCATGGTTGTTACCGGCGGAAATGTGGGCGCAGTCTACCTGTCGCGCAAACAGCCCGTACCCGCCCTGCAATATTTCAGGCAATCGCTGAACTCCATTTCTAAAATAAAAACAGAGGCAAATAAATTCAGGGTTCAGTTTGCAATGTGGTTAAATATCGGGGCCTGCCATTTTGACCTTGATAACATGGACAGTGCTCTCTTCTATTTCCAGAAGACGCTTGAATTAGCCGAAAAGAATAAGAATGCTTCCAAGATTGCCTCCGCCAAGGAGCAAATTGCCTGTGTTCATATGAAACGTGGTAATCTTACGGAGGCGATCCAACTTTTCGAAGAGGTACTGAAGATCTTCCGGGAACTTGATCACAAGCCCAAAATACAGGATATGCTTGTTTACATGGGAGAAGCATATTTCAGAGCGGGAGATTATAACAAAGCTGCGGCCATCTATGAAGAAGCCCTGACCTTATCGAAAGAAATGGGGATCAACTCCTACACCTTTGAAATCTATGATGGCATATCAAAGGTCGCAGAAAAACAAAATGATTTCAAAAAAGCCTATCTATTCTCCAGGAATGCGATACGTTTCAAGGACTCCATCAAACGAGATGAGGATATCCGGTTACTGGCTGAGATGCAAACCCGGTTTGAAACAGAAAAAAAGCAAAAGGAAATAGAATTACTCAACGAGAAAGACCGGAATAACAAAATCATCATCTGGGCGGTTGGGATCGGATTAGTTCTTGTACTCATCGGCGGAATCTTTTTCTTCAATGCATACCACAACAAGCGAAAAGCGGCCTTGCTGCTGGAGCGGCAGAAAAACGAGATCGAGCGGCAAAAACATATCATTGAGGAAAAAAATAAAGATATTACAGACAGTATTTCCTATGCAGAAAGGATTCAAAGCGCTTTACTCACCAGTGATATGTATCTGCAAAAGCATTTTGGAGAGTCTTTTGTACTATTCCGTCCGCGCGATATTGTAAGCGGAGATTTTTACTGGGGATATGAAAAAGACGGCAATTTCTTTTTTGCCGCAGCCGATTCTACAGGTCACGGGGTTCCGGGCGCGTTCATGAGCATGATCGGGGTAAGTTTGCTCAACGAGATCATCATTGAAAGGAAGATTTCTAATCCGGCACTTATCCTGGATATTCTCCGAGAAGAGATCATTCACCGCCTGAATCCGGAAGGGCGGTCGGAGCGAAAAGACGGAATGGACATGGTGCTGATCCGTTATGATAAAACAGCCAGAGAGCTGGATTACGCGGCTGCTAATAATTCGTTTTACATTATACGAAACGGGAAGCTTCTCGTTCAACCGGCTGATAAAATGCCGGTAGGTGCCCATAGCGGGATCAACGCGGGTTTTACGCGGCACCGGCTGACCATGGAAAAAGAAGATATGATCTACTTATTCACGGATGGCTTCGCCGACCAGTTCGGCGGAGCAAACGGAAAAAAATTCAAATACCGGCAACTGGAACAAACCCTTCTTGCAATTAGCGGATTTTCCTGTGAAGAACAGAAGAATAAACTGGACAGGGTTTTTACCGACTGGAAAGGGCCACTGGAGCAGGTGGACGATGTACTGCTGGCGGGTTTCCGGATCAGCTGACATAAGATAACTTAAGCATATTGGTTCTTCCCCTCTCCTTCATGGGGATGGAAGCAATATTGATCACCAGGTCATCTGTTTTAACATAGCCCTCCCGTTTAATGAATTCCTTTAGATCGGTGATGGTATTGTCCGTGCTTTCGTATTTATCGTAATAAAACCCACGTACCCCCCAAACCAGGCTGAGAGAGGTAAGTAAGGTTCTGTTTTCGGTAAATATAAAAATATCGGCTTTCGGACGCTGGCTGCTGAGTTTGAAAGCGGTATAACCCGAATGGGTCATGGATATAATGGCCCTTACCTCCGCTTGTTGAGCCATCAGGCAGGCATTGTAGCAGATAGAATCGGAAACATAGGTTTGCGTTTTGAGCACCGGCGCGTGTTCGCGATAGTAGATCGGTGCACTGTCCTCCACCCGGCTGATAATCCTTTGCATGCATTCGATCACGCGGACAGGGAAAGCGCCAACGGATGTTTCTCCGCTGAGCATCACGGCATCGGCACCATCCATCACTGCATTTGCAACATCGTTCACTTCAGCACGGGTGGGAGAAAAGCTCTCGATCATACTCTCCATCATCTGGGTAGCTATTATCACCGGTTTGGAAGCATGAATACACTTCTGAACGATCATTTTTTGAAGCATGGGGACTTCTTCCATAGGAAGCTCCACGCCCAGGTCGCCGCGGGCGACCATTACACCATCGGCCAGATCAATAATGCTGTCTATGGCCTTTACGGCTTCCGGCTTCTCAATCTTAGCTATCACACGCGCGTGGTTGTAATGGTGCTTTTTGATAATGTCTTTCAGATCCGCAATATCTGTAACAGCTCTGACAAAACTGAGTCCGATCCATTCTACCTTATTATCCAATGCAAACTGAAGATCCTTCTTATCCTTTTCGGTCAGGCACGGAAGACTGATCCGGGTATTGGGAAGATTTACCCCCTTTTTGGACGACAAGGTTCCCCCGTGCAAGATCACAGCGCGCACCTCATCCTTCTTGTTCGTTTCAATCACATTAAGCAGAATTTTACCATCGTCTATCAGCACCTGGTCGCCAATCGCCACATCTTTAGGAAATTCCTTATAGGTGATATATATCTTTTCCGCATTCCCAATACACTTTTCCGTAGTGATCAGTATTTCTTCTCCTTTCATCAGTTCCACTGCATTATTCTCCACATCGCCGATCCGGAGTTTAGGGCCTTGCAAATCGGCCAGGATTCCGATGTGGGAACGGTGTTTCAGGTTGAGCGCACGAATGGTGTCTATAGTTGTTTTGATCTGATTGTAATTACCGTGAGAAAAATTGATCCTGCAAATATCCAGACCAGCCTGAAACATCTGTTCCAGAATTCCCGGGGACGAAGAGGCCGGTCCCATGGTAGCTACAATTTTGGTTTTATTCCACGTTCGTTTGGGCATGGTCAGAAGATTAAGTGTTGTTTTGATTTGAGGCCGTCTGCGTTGATTTCATATACCATTAGAACCTGTGTAATGGATTTAATTCGTTTGGGAATCTCTTCCCGGAGTTCTTCGGAAAGTTCTCCCTTGACCATCAGCAGGTAGTCAGCTTTTTTATGTTCCGGGATCAGGCTTTGTCCGCCCTCGCTTTTATTTGAGATAATAAAATAATCCGTGTGCATTACCTCGTCTGTATGCCGGAACACGGCAAAGGACAAAGGGTCGCTGGCAGATTTATCTTTAATACGTATATCTTCCTCTTTCACAAAATCACCCGGAAGTGCATTATTCACAGACCAAACAAACCTGTAGTCTTTCTCATAGCAGCAGACACCAAAGAGCAGGAAGTCATACTCATATTCTATTTCCAGCTTATGCCTGGTCATGTGAATGATACGAAGTTACAAATGTAAAGGGAAAATATCAGGAAGAAATACCCAACAGGGAGCAGGCTTTTTCAGCGGCCAGCTGTTCGGCGCCCTTTTTGGAAAAATGCCGGCCCTCGCCCCTGAGTTCACCTCCGATAACCAGGTGTATCACGAACTGTTTATCAGATCCCTTACCAACTTCTCCATTCAGCCGGAACTCGACCGTAAGCTTCTCACGCTGCACATATTCAATGATGCGGCTTTTAAAGTCTGTATCATTTTGCTCTAGATGTTCCACATCGAGATGCACTTTTACGATACGGGAAAGCACAAAGCGCCGGGTTTTTTCATAGCCTTTATCAAGGTAGACGGCACCAATCAGCGCCTCATAACAGTCGCCCAGCACACTTCCCGGTCTTCCTCCGTCTATATTGGATTCGATGAGTTTTTCCAGACCCAGTTTCCGGGCGATCTGGTTATGCTGTGCCCGGCTGACCATGCGCGAGCGCAGTTTGGTCAGGAAGCCTTCATCTTTATAAGGAAAGATCCGGAAGAGGTATTCGGCAATAATTCCGCCCAGAACCGCATCTCCCAAAAACTCCAGCCGTTCATTGCTGTCGCGAAACCCTGCTTTCACTTCTTTAGCCACAGATGAATGACGGAATGCCTGTTTATACAGATTTATATTCCCGGGATAAAATCCAAGCAGGTTCTTCAGCGAAGAATACAGTTTTTTATCGGAGGAGAAGATCGTCTTTATCAAGGGTTGCTAGTCTTCAATTATAGTACTTTTTTTTTACTTCAGTGTGTTGTCATCCTTCACCGGATACCATTGCTGGGCCTGAGCGAATGCCCCTATGAACAGAAAAAAGAAGAATGAGTATCTCATGACTTAGTTTTTTATTACTACCAGTTTACGTTTGGAAACAATTTCTCCGTCTAGTTCCATTTCATGGAGATACACCCCGGACTGCAATGCCGAAACATTCAGCTCAAGGGTATGAGCTCCTTCTTTTATTACCGTTTCTGATAAAATCTTTCCGCTCAGCTCTGTTACCCGTATGTACCCTCCGCTGCCCGAAGGGAGTGAATAGGGGATAAACACCTTATCCCGGGCAGGGTTGGGAAAACAATTTCCCAGGTATTCATTCTCCATGTTTTTTTCCTGTATGCTCTGCTCGTTTGTTCTCAGATTATTTGCAGTGGGAAAGATCAGTTCGCATTCATACCCAAACAATAATTTCAGGATGGTACAGGCATTTAAGGTGAGGTTATGAAAATGAGCAGTATCCGAAAGGATGTTAGGCGGCTCAACCGCCAGGTTCATGTATTGTCCTGTGGCTACAAAGCTGAACCAGGCCGTTTCCAGCCCCCGGCGGCTGAGAGAATCCGAAAGAAGTTTCCTGGGAAATAGTGTCGAGGTGAATAGCACCCGTACAGAGGTTGTTTTGAGCGTTTAGGGAGCCGGTAAAAATGGTGAGAAGGATAACGAAGTATCGCATACGGATAA